>JAHEGS010000135.1 GCA_024645005.1 Bacteroidota bacterium | reverse complement strand
ATCCATCCCATCACCATCAAAAAATGTAGTATCTAAATATACCAATTCAGCACCAATTGGAAGAACAGTTAACTTATCCGGATTAAAAATATTTTCTGAGGTAACAACGTCCTTGATGATATCAAATGTGGATAGAAATTCACTAACCAATGATATACAAGTCTCCGTAGATTTGTGATTATCTCTTATTTCAATAACATCATCTTTATTACACCCTAGAATAAGGGTCAATGAAAGACAAACTAATATGTTTTTAAAGAATGACAAACACTCAAAATTTATTGATTCGCTCACGAATATAGTATCTTGTATTAAGATTTAATTTAGCTTTGAACATAATTATAGTATTTTTTACAATAATTGGACAATTCAGACACCATACACACGCTGTTTGTTGAGGTTTTACTGCCTCTGAACCTCAAAAACTTGTTCACTTACCGTGTTCCTGTTGAATTAAATGAGGAAATTATTATAGGTAAAAGAGTCAGTGTTCCATTTGGTAAAAAGAAAATCCTGGCCGGGTTGATATTTTCAATACATGAAAAACCACCCAAAGACTATGAAGCAAGATACATAATTGATGTCATTGATAACGATGCTATTGTAGACCAAAATCAACTCGAACTTTGGAATTGGATATCTAACTATTACATGGTATCGCTTGGTTTAGTGTACAATGCTGCTATGCCTGCTGGACTGAAATTGGAGGGAGAATCAAAAATGGTACTCAACCCCGATTTTGAGTCCGATAACACAATTCTTGACCCCAAAGAAACCATTTTAATCGAGGCGATCCGCTCAGCAAAAGAATTATCGATTACTCAAGCTACTAGCTATTTAAAAGCTCAATCTATTCACAAATACGTAAAATCACTTTACCTTAAAGGAGCTATTTTTCTAAAAGATGATATTCAAAAAAATTATTCTGCAAAAACAGCCTCATACATTAGAATAAATAGAGATTTAGCTAATGAAGATCAGCTAAATGAAATCTTCAACCAACTCGAAAAAAGAGCAAAATCTCAACTCAAAGCACTCATGACCTTTATTGCCCACTATGGTATGGATGGCGAGTGTGAAAAAACCATTTTAGTAAAACATGAAGTAACGAATGCTTCAATCAATGCCTTAGTTGATAAAAAAATATTTATTCAAGAAAAACGTGAGAAATCAAGGCTTCAATTTTCTTCAAATGAAAACCCAATTGAGGAATTAAATGAGGCCCAAAATCAAGCACTAATCAAGATCGAAACTGGGTTTAAAGACAATAAAACAGTACTACTTCACGGCATCACTGGAAGTGGGAAAACACACATTTACGCACATTTGATTGAAAAAGCATTGAATCAAAAACAACAAGTGCTGTATTTACTCCCTGAAATAGCTTTAACCAGTCAACTGATAACACGATTACAGGAATACTTCGGAAAAAAACTATTGGTATCTCATTCCAAATTCACAAGCAATGAACGTGTTGAAATATACCAAGCTATTGCCTCTGGTGAATCCTATTTGATCGTAGGAACTAGAAGTGCCATTTTTCAACCCTTCAAAAATTTAGGACTTATTGTCGTTGATGAAGAACATGAGAGTAGCTTCAAACAACATGAACCAGCTCCTCGATTTAATGCTCGAGATACAGCCTTATACATGGCCCATAAAAACAAAACTCCCATCATTTTGGGTAGTGCTACTCCTGCTTTAGAGAGTTACTATAATGCCCAACAAGCCAAGTATCATCTAGTAAATCTCACCAAACGTCACAATCACTCTAAACTACCCCAAATTGAAGTGATTGACATGAAAGCACAGAAAAAACAAAAACGAAAAAAAGGCATATTTAGCGACACACTTATTGAAGCTATTTCAGATGCCAAAAAAAGCGGGAAACAAACCATCCTCTTCCAAAACAAAAAAGGATATGTACCCGTATTGGAGTGCAATGTCTGTGCATGGACACCCAAGTGCCAAAACTGTGACATTTCACTTACCTACTATAAATATCAAGAAAACCTTAGATGTCACTACTGTGGATACAAACAAGAAGTGGTTAATCAGTGTGTGACTTGTGGCAACAAAGGAATCGAACTCATTGGCTATGGAACAGAGAGAATCGAAGATGAACTATCCCTTTATCTTCCTGAATTATCCATCCGACGAATGGATTATAATACTACACGATTAAAAAATGCTCACACCAAAATTATTGATGAATTTGCATCAGGAAAAATCGATGTACTTATCGGAACTCAGATGGTCGCTAAAGGATTGGACTTTGAAAATGTCAATACCGTTGGTATTTTGAATGCGGATCATATCATCAATTTTCCAGACTTCAGATCCAATGAACGTGCGTATGCATTGATTACTCAAGTATCAGGTAGAGCCGGACGCAAGAAAGACCTCGGAAAAGTTTATCTACAAACCTCAATGCCCGACCATCCCATCATCCAAAAAATTATTGATCACGACTACTTGGGCATGTATGAAACCGACTTAAATGAACGAGAAAAATTCAACTACCCCCCATTATATCGTCTCATACAAATAACCGTCAAACACAAAGATGCACTTGAACTGTATAAACTTGGAGTGATTGCAAAAAACAAACTAAGAACCTATTTTGGTTCAAGTTTGCTAGGACCTGAGAAACCCTATGTTGGGAAAATTAGAAATTGGTATATCCTCCATTTTGTACTAAAAATACCAAACCAGGGAGGTCTCATTAAAGCTCAAAAGGCAAAGTTATCACTGGCTATTCAAGAGCTTGAAAAAGCTAAAGAATTCAATAAGGCTCGCATAATTATTGATGTAGATCCATTGTGATAAATCCAGAATAATTGATTTTAATCTATATCTGAGGCATGAAAGCTTTATTTACTTTTTCAGTAGTTATATTATTATTGGCTAACGTTAGTTGGTCT
>JAHEGS010000107.1 GCA_024645005.1 Bacteroidota bacterium | reverse complement strand
AATGTATTTTGCGGGGCTTGAAAATGCTCCACTAACGACTTCCTCTAACGTTCAATCTCACTATTACAACTATTTTTTAAGTAATAACCCCGAAAATTGGGCTTCTAAAATTCATCCTGCAGGTGAAATAAAATACTCAAAAGTATATCCCGATGTTGACTTTAAAATTGATGGTCAAAACCAGTTGAAATATGAATGGATCATTCATCAACCCACACTGGAGAAAATCAACCGAATCAAAATGAATATTGATGGTGCAGACTCATTGAATATCATCAATGGGCAACTAAATATCTATACATCCGTTGGTATCATCCGTGATGAAAAACCTTTTTCCTATCAAATTATTAATGGTAAACAGATTGAGGTGAGCACATCATACCGACTAGATGAGAACATGTTGAGTTACAAAATCTTATCAGAATTTCATCCTGACTATCCACTCATTATTGATCCAAAGCTTATATTCTCTACCTACTCTGGGTCTAAAGGTGATAATTTTGGGTATACGGCTACCTACGATAGTCATGGCAATTTATACGCTGGAGGCATAGTCGATGCATCCGTTTTACCTTACCCTGTTACTACAGGGGCCTATGACACAAGTTATAACAATGGATCTGGCTCTCAACCCGCCAATCTTGCCTGTGATATCAGTATTTCTAAATACGATAGTGCTGGTTCGAAATTGCTATGGGCGACTTACTTGGGGGGCCGCTTGGATGAATATCCTCACAGCTTGGTTGCAGACAAAAATGACAATATAATTATATTGGGCACCACCTATTCTACTAAATTTCCCCATACTACGAATTGTCTAGACTCTACTCACGCTGGCGGTACTGATATTATTGTTTCCAAACTTAGTGAGGATGGAACAACACTGATGGGCTCTACATTTATAGGTGGGTCTTCCAACGACGGGCTGAACCAAAACTCAAGTCTGAAGTATAATTACTCTGATGATTTTAGAGGCGATGTTATCACAGACGACTATGGAAATATCTTCGTTGCCACCACTTCATTGTCAGATGATATTAACACAAAAAATGCTTCTCAAGGCAATAAAGGTCTAGCATATGACGGTTTAATTTTTGAGTTAACTCCTGATTGTAAAACACTAAATTGGCTTACTTACCTTGGAGGTAATGGCTCTGAAGCCTTATATAGTATCAAACTTGATGAACATGATAATATTTATGTTGGAGGAGGCACAACTAGTTCAGATATTCAAACTCCAGATACCGTTATCACACCTAGCTTCCAAGGTAAAACAGATGGTCTTATTGCCATATTTGATAAAAACGGTAAATCTTTAAAGAGAGTAACCTATTGGGGTACTAGTGAATATGACCAAATTTATTTTATTGGTTTAGATGCATCAAACCGCATCTATGCTACAGGTCAAACTGAAGGTCAAATCAGTAAAACACCAGACACCTATGGTGAAAATGACAAAGGACAGTTTATAATAAGGATAGACTCTAGTCTTAAAAATATTGACCTTATAAGTTCATTTGGAAACACCTTGAACCAACCCAATTTAGTCCCCAGTGCTTTTTTAGTTGATGTATGTAATCATATTTATTTCTCTGGTTGGGGTTCATCTGTAGATCCTAACAATCACCCAGGGAGTACAGATAATATGCCTATTTCAGATGATGCACATCAAAAAACAACAGACAACAATGATTTTTACATTATTGTTCTTGGAGAAGACGCTAAAAATCTATTGTATGCAACCTATTTTGGGGGAGATGTAACGGGAGATCATGTAGATGGTGGGACTAGTCGGTTTGATAAAAAAGGGGTCATATATCAAAGTGTATGTAGTAGCTGCCCGCCATCTACAGATGGACAAACAACTCAGGTAAGTGACTTCCCAACAACATTAGGAAGTGCATTTGAAACTAACCCAAGTGTTCGTTGCAGTAATGCGTCATTTAAAATTGACTTACAAATTAAAACGGCAGTCATTGCTGACTTTGTAGCAAATCCAATGATTGGTTGTACTCCATTGAACGTGTCTTTCACCAATCGAAGTATTTTAGGTGACTCCCTTATTTGGGATTTTGGTGATGGAAAAAAGTCTAATGAAATTAACCCAAGACATGAATATCTCAACCCTGGTGAATACACCGTAACACTGACCGTCATCGATAGTAATACGTGTAATGTATCTTCCGTTTATCAGCAAGTCATTAAGGTGGTTGACCAGTCCGATGCCGATTTTTCTGTGGAATTTAATGGTTGCGATAACCAACTTTCTATTACTAACAATACCACTCGAGGATATAGTTACTACTGGTCATTTGGAAATGGAGATACCTCAATACAACAAACTCCAGACTATCAATATCCTACTCCAGGAACATACGAAATTGAGCTTACTGTGAACAAAGGCTCTCTCTGTGAAAGTTCAATCAAAAAGCCAATTACTGTCCTCAAAGAGGTTATTCCTGAATTTAAATTATACAATGTCTTTACACCCAATGGTGACGGTTTGAATGACTGTTTTCAGATGGATGGAGAGCTCATTGAATGCGAAAAATACAAACTCCAAATTTTTAACCGCTGGGGTGAAAAAGTTTTTGAAACAGATGATCCTGAAGACTGTTGGAATGGTGGAGTCCACAACAATTCCAATTTGTTACCAGCAGGAACCTACTTTTATTTGGTTTGGCATGGAGAAAATAACGACCCCATTTCAGGCATTGTTGAACTTATTAAGTAATGAATAATCGTTTTTATTTACCTGCTCTTTTCTATCTTATATCCTTGATTGTTCTGCCAATTGTCCTACATGGACAAGAAACAATTCAATTGAGTAAAAACGGTGATGAACCAACTGTTGTATTAGCTCCTTCAATCAGTCCAAATAGAATAGTTGCAGCAGCTAACGTTGACCAATTGTTTTACTTGAATAGGGGAACTTCTAATTTTAAAAATATTCAAGCTAAATCACCTCTTGGGGTATATGGCGACCCCGTTCTTCACTATTCAAATCGCGATTTATTTTACGCCCATTTATCTAAGACACCCAATAAGAAATATGGTGATTGGTTTGACCGTATTGTTGTTCAGCAAATTCATAGCTTCGACCCTTGGATAGAAAACTCTTACTCTGTGGGGTATAACCCTCCTAAAATGCAAGACAAACCCTGGTTGAGCTCTGACAACCACTCAAGAAAATACAAGGGAAATGTTTATGTTACCTGGACCGAATTTGACAAGTACAATAGTAAAGATAGCACTGATTTTAGTCGAATTCGATTCTCAAAATACATGCCAGAAAATGACTCCTTTTCGAAGGCAATCACCATATCTGATACCTTTGGTGACTGTCAAGATGGTGACAATACCCTTGAAGGAGCAACAACTGCTGTAGGTTCAAATGGTGAAATTTATGCAGTTTGGGCAGGTCATGATAAAATTTGGTTTGATAAAAGTACAGACGGAGGAGAAACATGGGGGAAGGATCAAGAAATTGCATCTCAAATCGAAGGATGGGATATGGAAATGCCAAACATATTTAGGGCAAATGGAATGCCATTTGTTGTTTGTGATACGACTCGAAAAATTATTTATATCACTTGGGCCGATGAAGAAAATGAAAACGCAGATGTTTGGCTGATATATTCAAAAGATAAAGGTATTTCATGGAGCAAAAAAATACGCATTAGTGAGGCAAAAGGACACCAATATTTTCCGAACATAGCCTTGAATCAAAAAAATGGTGATATCTACATCGCATACTACGATCAATCACGCTCAAGTAAAAATCTCTTTTATGATATTTCATTGAGTCGATTCAACCTGAATGACTCAAATCAAAATCATTTATTTAGAATTACCCCAAAAAGTATTCCTCTACCTGGCAAGTACTTTTTTTATGGCGATTATATCGATCTTGATTACCAAGACGATACACTGGCCATTATCTATCCGACATTCAATAATAAAAACTCGGCCATAGAATTATTCATAAGCAATACAAATCAACTGAAAGAAATCAAAGAATTCGAACCTATTAGTCATTCGTTAATGAAGACTAAAGACTCCATTCAATGGACAGTAAATATCCAAAAACCATGTGCCATTAGCTACAAAATAAAGCAGCGATATAACCAAAGATTCAAGATTCATAAGTATAAAAAGATACACACTTTAGAAGCGACAAATCATGATTTTATATTGTATAAAGGATCAATTCATAGGTCAACTAAAATCAATTATAAGATTAGAGACATCCAAAATAATCAAGTAATTGTTCGCTATAGAGGCAATCTACTCAATATAAACCGCTGATATTGAATTGTTTATGAGCTAAAAACAAAACAATCTAAACATAGTTACGAGTTAAGATTTCAAGACTTTAATTCTTTGAGTTTTAGTACAAAACAACTTAATTTGCATTCCATTTTTTAAAGACGAAATTCATGTCAGATAAATATAACAGCGAAGACCAGAGTGTGTTGCAAAAAATACAAAACCAAACGGGTTGCTTACTACTCGTAATTGGTGTTGCTATGTTAGCATTCGTACTCACTGATTTAGTTGGTTCAGGTTCTAGTATTTTTAGTTCTAGTGAAAATAATATTGGAGAAATTGCAGGTGAACCTGTAAGTTATGATGAGTTTAATCAAACTTTTGAAGGACTAAAAGCTCAGCTTATTCAAAATAATCCAGGAATTGCCTTTGACGAAAACATGTCTAAGCAGTATCAGCAACAAGCCTGGGATATGATTGTCGAGTCACGATTAATTGAACCAGAATTTGAAAAGTTAGCTTTGACTATTAGTCTTGCTGAATTAGAAGACTTAACCATAGGAGAGAACACTCACCCTCAGATCCAGCAATCGTTTAGAGATCCTGAAACAAATCAGTTTGACAAACAACGATTGATTCGTTTTTTGAAAGAAGACATCAACACAAACCCAGATGCTCTTCAAAGTTGGAATAGTTTCCAAGAACAATTTACTGCTGGTTTGATCGCTCAGAAATATAATCAACTTGTTACAAGTTCGGTTTATACTACAGATTTAGAAGCTGTAAATTTTGGAAGAGATAACAATCAAACTAAGAATGCAACCATCGTAAGTCTCCCGTATGGTCAGCATGAAGATTCAACTTTGACTGTAAGCGACAATGAAATAATGGCTTACATGAAAGCTCATTCAACACAATACAAAGATGAAGGTAATAGAGACATTGAATTCATCCGTTTAAACGTTATCCCCTCAAAAGAGGATTCAATGGATATGATGTTCCAAGCAAAAGAAATTTCAGAAAAATTTGCAGAGACAAGTGACGATTCCGCATTTGTAAGCATCATGAATAGCGAGACTCCTTTCAACAAAGAATACCAAAGAAGAGGATCGTTCTCCGCATCTGTAGAGGATAATATCTTTTCGGCAAATGTTGGTGATATAATAGGGCCAAGCCAAGAAAATGGTGTTTATACTGTATATAAAGTTATTGGAAATGGTACTGACAGTGTATCATCAATTAGGGGAAGTCATATCTTAATTAATGTATCAGGTACAGACACCGCTCAAGCTGAAAAAAGTGCTCGAGAATTAATTGCTCAGATAAAATCTGGAGCTACCACTTTTGAAGCTGAGGCAAATAAGAAAAATTATGATGCTTCTAGAGGTAAAGGCGGTGATATGGGATGGGTCCGTAAAGATTCTAGAACCTATCCTAAAAGATTAGTAAACCGCTTATTCAAATCTGCTAAAGGTCAATATTTTGTGGTTCGATCTAAAAAAGGAGTTCACATTGGTAAAACTACATCTCAAGCTAGCAGAAAAACTGTTCAAGTAGCTATTGTTGATCAAAAGATATTCCCTAGTACCAAGACGGATGGTGAGTATTACAAAATGGCTGGCGATTTTCTGACAAAAGTAAATGGTGAGAAATCATTTGAAGAAGTTGCTGAAGAGCTTGGCTTAACAAAGCGTGTTGCTAATAGTATTAAAGAAGGTTCTTTAGCCATTCCTGGTGTAAGTAACCCAAATTCCATCGCCAAATGGCTATTTGATGATGCTAGTAATGAAGGGGATGTTTCAAGTATTTTTGATATCGATGGCAGTTATTATGTTGCAAGAATAACTAACATAAAACCAGAAGGTTTAGTAGATATCGAAGAAGTTCGTCCGGTTATTGAAGAAATTATTCTAGGAGAGAAAAAATCTGAAAAATTATTTGCTAAAATGAACGATGCTCTTGGTAAATCTACTAATGCTGATGAGTTAGCTGGCCAATTAGAAACTACTCCTGTTTCGATTCCTGCAGCTTCTTTTACGAATTCAAGCCTGCCATACGTTGGTCGGGATCGCGTGATTACAGGAACTATTTTTGGACTTCCTGTAGGTGGTCAATCTGAAATTATCATTGGTGAGAGAGCAGTAGCCGTAGTATATCTTAACAATGACAATCAATACGAGGCAACTGATGCGAAAGATTTAAAAACCCAGATTACAGATCAATCAAAACAAGAAGTGCAACAAAAATCCAGGCAAATAATTATTGATAATGGGAATGTTGTCGATTTGAGATATCGATTCTATAATTAACTTGATTAAAACATATCAAAATACTTCATATACAAAGGTGGGGAGTGGTCCCCACCTTTGTTTTTTACATGGTTTTTGTGAAGACTCAAGTATTTGGGAAAATACAATCGAATATCTTTCTAAAACACATAGTTGTATTAGTATCGATTTGCCAGGATTTGGGAAAAGTAAAAGCGAAAAATTTGAGACAATCACTGGGCTAGCACAACATGTTTTTCAAATTCTGCAATACGAAGAAATTAAAGAACCAATCATTTTCGGACATTCTTTGGGTGGGTATATTGCCTGTGAATATGCTCATCTCTATCCTCAAAATTTATTGGGTTTAGGATTAATTCATTCAACCAGTTTGTCTGATGGTCCCATGAAAAAAGAGAATAGGAAAAAGGCAATTAACTTTATCAAAAAACACGGAACTGATGATTTTTTTCAATTATTCATCAAAAATTTAGTAGCTGAAAACAATCAATTACTCATTCCAAAAAACTTGGTTCATGTCATTAAAAATACACCTAAGAATAGTATTATTAATGGTATGAAGGCCATGATGAATCGACCCGATCGAAAACACATTTTACCCTTAATTGATTACCCTATTTTATTCATTATTGGCGAAAAAGACGAGCATTATCCAAAACATGAAATTTTTAATCAAGCCTCCATTTGTAAACTAGCACAAGTGAATGTCATTGAGAATAGTGGCCATTTATCCATGATGGAAAATGAGAAGGATTTTCTAGATGCACTTCAGCAATTTGTTTTGTTTTCAGAAGCTGTAAATGCCTCACACGATATATAAACCACAATATCACACACTTTTTAGCTTATTAACTTGTTAAATTATTAATGTTTAAATCAAAAGCCCACTATATTACCTGCATTATAATGCTGTTTGTATTTCAATCTTCCGCTCAACAAGGTAGCGAAATCCTTATCAAAGCTAATAAGGCGTCATTGGAGCGGGATTACACTAAAGCATATGATCTTTATACCAAATACATCCAGATAAACTCAAAAGATTTTAGGGGTTATTTCAACAGAGGAACGTCAGCATACAATGCAAAAAAATATTCTTCTGCAATCCAAGATTTTACAAAAACACTCCAACTTAATCCCATATTTTTGGAAGCATACTACTTCAGAGGCCAATCTTTTTACCACTCAAAAAAATACGATAAAGCAATATCCGATTACAACTATGGTTTACAAAAAAAGCCCAACAGTAGTTCCTTTCTCAAACTAAGGTCAGAGGCCTATGCCGCGAGTGGAAGAAAGGATGCTGCATTGATAGATTTGAACATGGCTATAAAAGCAGACAAATTATCAGGAGATTTGTACAAGAGAAGAGCCGAACTTAAAGTTCAATTGAATGATATTGAAGGAAGCATCAAAGATTACAACGCTGTAGAAAAACTTATTCCATCATACAAGATGGTACATTACCTAAAGGGGAAACTATATCTCCAAATCAAAGAAATAGAATTTGCTTGCGAAGAATTTGAAAAAGCATTAGAATATAAAATTGTGGTAGCGGATAAATTAAACGAGGAATATTGTACCTCTATGTAATTGATAATTTTAGACGAATCCATTACCTTTGAATGGCATGATAAATCTCCGATTTTCTCGATTACCCAAACACCGAAAATTCAAATACACCCCTGTTTATTACGATGAGCAGAAAGAGGAATTACATGCTAGAGTGCAAGAGGTAAAGAGAGAAATGGGTGAAATCAAAATAGATGAAGATAAGGCAAAAGCAAATATTCGAAAACTCTATAAGGCAAAGCAAAATTCTCAACGCTATGGGTCCATTTCCCAAAAAAGTTACTTACTCAGATTGGGAACTATCATTCTTGTTCTTGTTGCTATTTTTTACAAACTTTTGAATTCTAATATTTTAGAATTTATTATCAAAGGATTCACCAAATAGCAAAGCTAATGGCTGGGACGATACAACTTCTACCTGACAGAACGGCTAATCAAATAGCCGCTGGTGAAGTAGTGCAAAGGCCTGCATCTGTCGTAAAAGAATTACTAGAAAATGCCATTGATGCTAAAGCTACAATCATCAAACTTTATGTAAAGAATGGAGGTTGCACACTGATTCAAGTTGATGACAATGGCATTGGAATGAATGTATTTGATGCACGAATGTGTTGGGAAAGACATGCTACATCCAAGATCACAAAAGCTGATGATTTATATAATCTAAACACACTAGGTTTCCGTGGTGAAGCTTTGGCTAGTATTGCCTCAGTAAGTGAAGTAGAAATGAAGACTAAATGTGTCCATGAAGATACCGGAACACGAGTCATCATCAACGCTGGGAAATTTATCAATCAAGAAAATACCGCTGCGACTCAAGGAACCTCCATTGCAGTAAAAAATCTATTTTATAACATTCCTGCTCGTAAAAATTTTCTCAAAAGTATATCTGTTGAAACCAAGCACACCTTTGAGGAATTTCAGCGTATTGCACTCGCCTACCCAGCTATCACATTTGAATATTACAATCAAGGAAAGAACTTATTAAAACTCGAAAGTGGCGATTTAAAAAAACGAGTCAACGATTTATTTAACCTAAAAGAGGGTGAACTCATCGAAACCAATGAAGATACAGACATCGTTGGGATAAATGGGTTTATAGGAAATCCAAAAATTGCCAAAAGAACAAGAGGGAATCAATATTTATTTGCAAATGGGAGGTTCATCAAAGACCCTTATCTCAATCATGCAATAGTTTCTGGATATGGCAATCTATTAGAAGAAAAAAAATACCCCTTTTATATCCTGTTCTTAAACGTAGATCCCAGCAAAATTGATGTTAATATTCACCCAACTAAACACGAAGTTAAATTTGAAGATGGAAGGCATGTCTATACCCTATTACAGTCCGTAATTAAAAAAACGCTAGGAGCTCACTTCGTGATCCCCACCGATACTCAAATGCTCAACGCATTAGATGTAAATCCAAATCAAAATGTAAACGACCGATTTGCTTTTATTAATCCGGATGTCAATCAAAACTTCAACCCATTTGGCCATAAAAAACCAAAAACACCTACTAGCTGGGAAAAATTGGATGAAATATTAAATACGCCAATCAACCCCCCAAAGCAACAATCCTTTTTTGCTCAGCCAGAAAAAACTACAGATATAGTCAATCAACATTTTGAAATTTTTCAAATTCAAGACACTTATTTAGTTACAAAAATTGAAGGAGAACTTAACCTAATCCATCAACACCGAGCTCATAGACAGATACTCTACGAACGATATACTTCTAATCAGCCAGTATCCTCACAGCAACTCCTTTTTCCAAGAACTCTTGAATTAAGTAAATCTGATTTTGCATTATACCTTGAAATGGAAAAAGACATTAATGCTTTGGGATTCGACATTAGTGAGTTTGGGCAATCTACCATTATTATTAATGGACTCCCAAGTGAATTAAGTAAAGAAGATGGTGCATCAGTGATTATACAAATTATTGATGATTTCAAAACCAATTTCCAAGACTTAAAAATTGCTAAAAAAGATGCTTTGAGACAAGCTGCTGCTAAAAATGCTGCCATTAAGACAGGCAAGACATTAAACCAAACAGAAATGCAGGTTTTAGTGAATGATTTACTCCACTGCAAGCAAAAGACAATCGATCAGTCAGGCAAAACAATTGCTGTAATCCTAACAAAACAGAGTTTGGAACGTTTTTTTCATTAGATAAGTAATCATGCAATTCAATAGTAACCGTTTTGGTATTCCAGAGGTAACACGAAATATTATAGCTATTAATGTTTTACTGTTCATTGCCACAATTTACAGTGGTAACACTATGTACGAATACCTAGCACTATTCAATTATAAAAGTAATTATTTCCATGGTTGGCAAATGATAACCCACATGTTTATGCATGGTAGTTTTACCCACCTATTATTTAATATGTTTGGGCTATATATGTTTGGAAGTCGATTAGAACAAATGTGGGGTGCTAAACGATTTATCAACTTCTACTTAATCACAGGACTTGGTGCAGCACTATTACACACGTTAGTCCAAGATTATGAAATAACTCAAGGTTTAGTCAGTATTAATCAACCTACCGTAGGTGCATCTGGAGCATTATTTGGGATACTAGTTGCCTTTGCAATGTATTGGCCCAATACCCAACTATTCTTGATGTTTATACCTGTTCCCATTAAAGCAAAATGGGCAGTTATCGGTTATGCTGCATTTGAATTATTCGCAGGCATTAGTGGATTCCAAGCTGGTGTTGCTCATTTTGCCCACCTTGGTGGAGCACTTTTTGGTTTTATCCTTGTTCAATATTGGAATAAAAATAATCGCAATTCGTTTTATTAAATCTAATGTCTACTTGGGAGAAAATACAATACGAGTTTTATAAGGGGAATTCTGCCATACGTCAAATCATAATGATTAATCTGGCAGCGTTTATCTTTACCGTATTTGTAGGGGTCATTGCTCGACTATCAGGATTCCCCCCAGAAGACTTATTGGAATACTTCTACATTCCAAGTAACTTAGGGAAACTTATCATCAGACCTTGGACTATACTAACTAACATATACTTTCATGCAGGTTTTTGGCACTTACTAGGTAATATGATTTTACTTTATTTCATAGGCCGAATCTTAGAAGACTTCATGGATTTCAAAAAAATCTGGAAGATATTTTTGTATGGCGGTATTTCAGGAGCTCTTCTTTTTGTAACTAGCTACAATATATTCCCTGTATTTAATGAAGTTGTTGGATATAAAAAACTACTTGGGGCTTCGGGAGGAGTAACCGCAATTTTAGTTGCTACAGGCACCTACCTTCCTAGATATCAGATTAGACCGTTTGGACTTTTCAATGTTGAACTGAGATGGGTAGCGTTATTTTTTGTATTTAGGGATTTGTATATGTTCCCGGTAAGTGATAACACTGGTGGGCTTTTTGCTCATATGGGTGGAGCAATTTTTGGACTAGTATACGTCCTCAACCTTCAAGGAAGAATCACAAGACCAAATCTCAATCAAAAACCATTCTTCTGGGACAGACAAAGAGATGAACGATCGAGAGGACCAATCATCACTGACAAAAAACCAAAGCCAAATCAAGAAGAAGTTGATGCTATACTAGATAAAATATCTCAAAGTGGGTACGATAGTTTAAGTAAATATGAAAAAGAAATCCTTTTTAAAGCTAGCGAGTGAAAAGGTTATTAAAAACATTCTTCAATTTAATCAATGCTATAGCTATAATTGGTCTTGCTTTATCTTATTTATCGCCTTTTGTTAACCCGCAAGACTTTTGGGTGATTTCTTTTTTTGGACTAACCTACACCTTTTGGTTATTCATTAACATCGCATTACTTCTAATTTGGGTTTTATCTTTAAAGAAAAGAGGAATATACAATGTCTTAATTCTTATTATTGGATTTCAATTCATTGATCGAAATGTTCAGTTCAATAATCACGAAAATACGGACTCAGATATCAGAATATGTAGCTTCAATACCCATGTACAACAGATATACAACGGAGGTAATACATCTGAAGCAATTGATCAATATTTAACTAATCAAAAATATGATGTTGCACTTATTGTTGAATGGTTAAATAAGAAAGGAAATATTAACAAAATAGCATTCCCACACCAACAATTTATCAATACTCAAGAAGATAATCCAAAGAGTGATTATGGTTTAAAATTAGTTTCTAAACACCCTATTTTAAACTGGGAGCGAATCAAATATGATCATAATACCAACAACCTTGCAGTATTATTTGATGTTGATATTGAAGGTCAAATCATTCGATTTGTGGGAGTACACCTCCAATCCAACAGTGTATCTCCAAAAGATTATCAAACCCTGATCTATAGTGACTTAAATGAAGAGTATAAAATATACGCCTTAGCATTTATTAATCGATTAAAGAAACAATCACAACTCCGTACCATCCAAACTCAGACAATTCTTGAGGCAATAGATAATAGCCCTTACCCTGTAATTATATTGGGAGATTTTAATGATACGCCGCAAAGCTTTACCTACCAACAGTTAAAAGAAGGCAGAAAAGATGCCTTTGTTGAAAAAGGGTCAGGTTGGGGAGCTACCTACCTAAAACCCCTTCCATTTTTAAGAATAGATTACATTTTTTATGATAGTGAGCTTGTCTGCACAAATTACCAATCCTCAAAGTCCATCAAAAGTGATCACAGTTTGATTGAAGCTAGTTTTCAAATTTCTAAATAATACACCCATGGAATTCATTGATAAAAAATTAAGCCAGTATGCTGAACAACATACTACTCCAGAAAACGAATTATTAAAGTCCTTAAATAGAGATACACATACCAATGTCTTAGCCCCAAGAATGTTGAGCGGTCACTTGCAAGGCCGATTATTAAGTCTATTCTCGAAGATGATTCAACCAAAAGCGATTTTAGAAATTGGCACCTATACGGGTTATGCCGCTTTATGTTTGGCAGAGGGATTAAACAAAGATGGGGTATTGCATACCATTGATATTAACGAAGAATTAGAAACACGCATCCAGAAGTATTTTAATAAATCTGCTTATGCAGATCAAATTAAACTTCACATTGGGAATGCCTTGGATATTATCCCAAAAATTCAAGAGCAATTTGATTTAGTATTCATCGATGCTGATAAAGAAAATTATTCTAATTATTACGACCTACTTATCAACCAGCTCCCATCAGGAGGTATTATAATGGCTGACAATGTTCTTTGGAGCGGTAAAGTCATTGACACCAACGCTCTTGATTCTGACAACGATACACGGGAACTGGATAAGTTTAATGCTAAAGTACAAAGTGACCCAAGGGTAGAAAACATATTAATTCCAGTGCGAGATGGAATCATGGTGGCTCGAAAATATTAATCACTTGTTAGTTTCTTGAGTATTACCCGACACAACTCTATTCCCCATAAAATCATGTTTTAAATTAATTTTGCTTCATGAAATTTGGTGTAATCATTTTCCCAGGAAGTAATTGTGATCAAGATCTGATTCATGTGTTGAACCAAGTTAGTGGTCAAGATACAGTAAAACTCTGGCATAAAGATACATATTTACACGGTTGTACTCACATTTTTGTGCCTGGTGGATTCTCTTATGGAGATTACCTAAGGAGTGGTGCAATAGCCAAATTATCTCCTGTAATGGAAAGTGTTATTGCTCATGCAAACGCTGGAGGATTCGTTATGGGTATTTGCAATGGTTTTCAAATTTTGTGTGAGAGTGGCTTGTTGCCAGGTGCTCTTCTTCGCAATGAAAAACAGACCTTTATTTGTAAAAATGTATTTCTAAAATGTGAAAATACAAATACAATTATCTCACGTGAATTAACTGACAAACCTGCCTATAAAATACCGATAGCACATGCCGAAGGAAGGTATTATGCTGACGAAAAAACCATTGCTCAATTGGAAAATAACGACCAAATTATTTTCCGTTATGCTAATGAAGATGGCCTGGTAAGTGACAAAGACAACCCCAATGGATCAATTCAAAATATCGCAGGAATTGCTAATGAGGGATTTAATGTTTTTGGTATGATGCCTCACCCAGAACGTGCTGCTAGTGAGGTACTTCGCAACACAGACGGACGAGCATTTTTTACCTCAATTATAGAAAATTCTTTGGTTACCTAATTTGAATAACCACTCCAGAACTTAAAGCAAACATTCCCAGTCCACCCTCTATATTCGAGGGCAATAAGGTGGGTTCCGAAAACGGATTTTGAGGGTCGTAATTCTTTAAAAGTTTCCCATAATTATAGTAATCCTCAGTAATTGAACTTAGAATAAGATTTATACTTCGATTCACGCCACTACTTTTAGAATTCCAATCAGTAAATGATGTAGTTAATTTTTGATTTTCAGAGCCTGAAAATTCAAAATATTCTTTATTTACATAAATCCCTTCAGGATCAAATGAAATTGAGGATCCAGTAAATGCCTCAATTCGGTAATATTGATTTAAAGGATTTTCCAACTCAATAGATACCCTATATTCAGTTTCGTATTCTTTGACAGTCGAATCAATTTTAATGGTGTACCCACCTACTGGATGAGGCATGGTTTGTGCACTTTTTAACACTCCAAACTCTGGACTATTAACTGTTAATGTATATTCTGACCCTGATTGAAGGTTGACCACTTTACTCGGCTCATATTCTTCTTCTAGTGCTTCATAATAGAACTCGTAGTTTTCACCATTACCTGTTATAGTTATTTCAGCATCCTGAATAGACTCATAATCTGAACTTCGACTATTCGCCGAATAAA
>JAHEGS010000125.1 GCA_024645005.1 Bacteroidota bacterium | reverse complement strand
AAATTTTATTTTGGGTAGTGAAGCAAATTACTGGTACTTAAATACAATACCAGAGGCAACTTCTTTGCTTTCTTATTTACCTAATCCGCCTTTAAATATAATTTTCCTAATACCTATTGGGTTATTCTGTATGTTTTGTGTCTACGCTCCCTATAGATATTTCAAGAAATAAACACAAAAACTTTTAGATTTTAGCTGTAAAATTTTAATTTATTGTTGCTACCATAATTATAAAACAATACGATCTCTTTGATTATGGATGATAACAAAAAAGAACCTATTCAACCTGTCAGTGGTAAAATTGTACCAAGATATGCTGGTCCATCCACATTTGCAAGATTACCTGAGTTAAGAGATGTTGAAGAATGTGATGTTGCAATTGTTGGAGTACCATTTGACGCTGGAACCAGTTATAGACCTGGTGCAAGATTTGGACCACAAGCTGTTCGCCAAGCCTCAAGACAATTACGAACAAATTATCATCCAAATTATGACGTTGAGCCCTTTAAAGTTCAACAAGTTGCAGATGCAGGCGATATAGCTTGTAATCCGTTTAATATTGATGAGGCGATAAAACAAATTGAAGATGGTGCTACTGAACTACTAAATAAGGTTGGTAGTATTTTAACAATTGGTGGTGATCATACCATTGCATTGCCACTATTACGTGCTATCAATAAAAAATGTGGTCAACCAGTCGCACTTGTCCACTTTGATGCCCATTTAGATACTTGGGATACTTATTTTGGTGCTCCATATACGCATGGCACTCCATTTAGACGGGCGCGTGAAGAAGGTTTATTCTTGGATGATGCTTCAATGCATGTTGGTATTCGGGGACCATTATACAGCAGAGATGATTTGAAAGATGATGAAGATCTAGGATTTAAAGTGATTCATTGTGATGATTTTCAGACTCAAAGTATTGAGCAGATTGTTCAAAGAATTAAAGATCGAGTGGGTGACAATCCATTGTATTTATCAATCGATATTGACGTGTTAGATCCCGCCCACGCCCCTGGTACTGGTACGCCTGAAATTGCTGGTATGAGCAGCAGAGAAATGCTTAATGTTTTAAGAGGTTTATCAGGGATGAATTTAGTCTCTGCTGATGTGGTTGAGGTAGCACCAGCCTATGATCACGCAGAATTGACCTCAACCGCGGCGGCAACAATCGTATATGAGCTCATAAACATAATTGCCAACCGAAAAAACTAGTTTTTATACTTTTCTTTCCTGCCAATTTAAAATAATAATAAAAATCATTCTAAACTAGAATGAATCTAATGTAATATTAGCTTATGAATGAACTGATAGCCTCGATCATTGATAGAAGGACTATAATATTTGCCAATGAAGGTAGATTGCTAAAAAAATGCTTTTTAGCAGTATGTGTGCTCGCCCTCGCATTTCAGCAAGGTCCTCTAGGAGAAGTAGTAAGAGCCTCTATGGTGGATGCCTACATTCAAGTTTCAGTTTTTGTTGGGTTTACATTATTTATTTTTATCGGTCTCGACTCGCTAACTAAGTTTAATACCGATAAGTTTCTAGAAAATTCAAAAAAATATCATGTCGCAATCGCATCATTACTCGGAGCATTGCCAGGTTGTGGTGGCGCAATCATAGTTGTTACACAATATATTCAAGGTCGAATAAGTTTCGGATCATTGGTAGCAGTATTAACTGCTACGATGGGTGATGCCGCATTCTTATTATTAGCATCAGAACCAATGACGGGAGCTTTTATATTCTTGCTTGGTGGAACAGTTGGAATGATTTCTGGCTATATCGTCGATTTAATTCATTCAACAGACTATTTGCAAAATGAATCAAAAATTGATCTACAATTTGAAAAATTAGAAAAAACTTTTGTATCAAAATTCAATCTGTTTTGGTGTGTGATCTTTTTTCCAGGTTTTATTATTGGATTATTAGTAGCATTCCAAGTTGATGTTGATGCTTTGTTGAACTTACCAAAAGAGTTGAGCTTAGTATTTATAATTGGATCTATTGGAGCATTTTTATCTATTTTTATGTGGGCTCTGAATCCATTAAGTGACTTTCAATGCTCAACCGATCGATCTCGTAATTATGTATCCAGAGTTATTGATACAACAAATTTTGTAACAACTTGGGTTATATGTGGATTTTTAATTTTTGAAATTTTCATGTTTTTTACAGCTATTGATATGAAAAGTGTCTTTAGTGTGTGGTTACCATTTGTACCGTTGATTGCAATTTTATTTGGATTTTTACCTGGCTGTGGACCACAAATAATCGTAACTACATTTTACCTTAATGGGTACATACCGTTATCTGCAGAAATGGGTAACGCAATTTCAAATGATGGTGATGCGCTGTTTCCAGCGATAGCTTTGGCACCTAAAGCAGCTATCGTAGCAACATTATACAGCGCTATTCCTGCGGTAATTGTTGCATATGGATACATGTATTTATTTGAGTAAATATCATTGATTATTAAAAAATAAGTTTCTTTTATTGCCTGAAGCAGATAGAAGATGCTCACATAATACTATTCCTTCAAATGAAATCAGAACTTAGAAATATTGCAATTATTGCCCACGTTGATCATGGGAAAACAACTTTAATTGACTCTATAATGAAACAAACAGGAATGTTTCGCGAAAATCAGCAAGTCGATGAGCGTTTAATGGATTCAGGTGATCTTGAAAAAGAACGTGGCATTACGATTTTAGCCAAACCCACCTCTATTTCTTATAAAGATGTTAGAATAAACATAATTGATACCCCGGGTCACGCAGACTTTGGTGGTGAAGTTGAACGTGTCTTGCAAATGGCTGATGGTGTAATTCTTTTAACAGATGCAGCTGAAGGTCCTATGCCACAAACAAAATTTGTTCTTGGTAAAGCATTGGCCTTAGGTTTGAAACCTATCGTCATCATAAACAAAATTGATCGACCAGACGGGAGACCTACAGAAGT
>JAHEGS010000098.1:869-15094 GCA_024645005.1 Bacteroidota bacterium | reverse complement strand
GAAGTTTTAACTCAGCCTACGTTTTCAGAAAAAAGCAAGAATGCTTTTTTGGATAGAAGTCAGTCAAGAACAAATTTGTTCGCATCCAATGATTGGGGTGTTGAGTTTTACAAGGACTCTAACACACACTTTTTTGTCCGTAACAACAACTTTCAGGCGTTTAGTTCTGAGAAAGATATTTCAGAGTTATTCTTTTTTGGGAACAGCCCATTTAGGGGTCAAAAAATAGTTACAGACGGGTTAAATTACGTTCAAGCCAACACACTAACAACAGGGTTTGGTTTTGATGTGTTTAAGAGTAAAAAACTTAGAATTAAAAGCACATTAGGATTTTCAATACTAAACAATTATAGGCAAGTTGACGCCAAGTATTTACATTTGTATACAGCTACAGACGGCTCTTATTTAGACATGAATTTTGATGGTGTTTCAATTGTTGAAGCCAATGCTGGTATTCAAGGAATAGGATTGTCTTCTAGTGTTTGTGTAGATTATCTCATTAACGAATCGAACATCCTTTCTTTTGTGGCCAACAACATAAACGGGTTTTATTTATTTGATAACCAAGAAATCAAAATAGACACTTCTTTCGTTTTTAATGGAGTTCCTTTTGATGTTTTTGATGCAGATGCTTCTATATCAGGCTACCTTGATTCTGCCTATGACGAAACAATTAACCGCAATAAAGCAACAAAAAAGGGTGCTATGTTACCGACCCAACTAAATTTTAAATGGACACATAAATTAAGTTCAAAATCTTCTTTTGTTTCATCTTTTGAGGCCGTCTCTATGGGCAAGTTTGGAGTGTATGCACAGTTAGCATTTATAAACAAGCACAGCAACAGATTAAAAACAAAAACGTGTCTTGGTTATGGTAATTTTAGAGGGTTTTCTTGGTGTGAGGCCTTAGAATATAGAGTCAAAGATTATAGTTTTTATTTAGGTGTTAACAACCTTCAAGCGATAGTTGTACCAACCAAAACAAGCAACTACGGATTGTCTGTTGGATTGTTTAAGCAGATGTGAAACTGTTTGGTAAGCTTTTCACCAAAATGAACGATCTCTTCGATTTCAGTTATACTCATAACGCGGAAATAGCGAAAAACTAAGACAACATTATCGTTGCTTTCAATGTGATACTTGTCGTTTTGGTTAACAAAGTCCCTTAGTTCTTCATTAAAAAACTGCTTAATTTCTGCTTTATTTTCTCCCTTAACAGAAAATCGAGTATTAAAGTCTTCTTCTATGGAAATATCTTCTTTTATTGCTAAATCCAATAATCTACTAAAGATACGCTCCTTGTCCAGCTCAAAATTAGGCACATTGCCATTAAATCGAACAGAAAGCATGGTCATGTTGTGAACTTCCGCAGCCATTAAAGCACCTTCATCAAAGGTGATGTCAACAACCTCCCATGAAATTTCGTTTTGATAGCTACCAATAACTCTATTTTTTAGATATTCAATGGGTCTTGTTTCAAAAAATTTATTGGACTTTAAATAATCAGTATTCCAATTTATTTCAGGTTCAAATTTCCAGGAGTTTTTAAAGGCGTAGTCACGAAGTTGAGACTGTCTTTTAGAAAGAGGTTTACCAACACTTTGAGGGAGCACATGGATTGTGTATGGATGAGAGCTTGTTGTCAAGTGTTCATCAAGACCGACCACCTCGTATTTGCCATTTTGATCGTTTTGATAGTCTTTTCCCCAAGAATTTACAAACTCTAACATCGAGAAATCAATCAACCGTGTTCTTGAAAAGTCAAAAATAATTTGGTCGTCTTTTGGGATATCTTTAAGCAACTTGCGTAGCTTAATAATACTAGTAAAGTTAGCCACACCTTTCACCTTAAGATGATAGTGGTCGTCTATTCTAGCCATGTTAAAATTGGGTTTAGACAAATATTTAAAAAACAACCTTGCAGTCAAATGAGATCGTATAAGATGAATAACCAATGTAAACAGTATACCAATTAATATTCCCCTATTGAGGTCTGTCATTAAGGTGGAAACAAGCGTAATAGTTAAAATTAAAAATTGTTCATACCCTTTTAGTCCAGCATCTTTAAAAACCTTTGGAGAGGCTAGCTTGTATCCCGTATATACCAAAATAGCCATTAGGGCGGCTTTAGGGACTAGCATGATGTAATCAGATAGAAGAAAAACAAAAAGTAAGATTAGTGCACCGTGAACAAAATTAGACAAGCGTGTCATGGCCCCATGATTAATGTTTACAGAACTTCTTGCGATAACAGCAATAATAGGTAACCCACCAATAAACCCCGAAAGGATAGTACTTAACCCCATTGCCGTTACATCTTTGTTTAAGTTTGTTTTTCTTTTTAGCGGATCAATATTATCAATTGCCTTTGCAGAACCAAGAGTTTCAATTGTAGAAACCAAGAAAACAGAAATCACCACTAACCAAAAACCAACACTTCCAATTTTACTAAAATTTGGAAATGTAAATATTTCAGAAACATTTAAGTCTGACGGAATCGGAAAATAGATAAGGTCTTTAGTAGCGTTTAAGACATGTGTTTTTCCAAAAATTGTTGTTTGACCACCAGTGTAAAATTGAAAAAACATATATAGCGGAATAGCCAAAAGCACCAACCAAATTGGTGCAGGAACGTACTTTATAAACTTATTGGTTACCTGTGGGTGTATTGCGAGAATAAATAAGCTATTAAAAAAAATAACAGCAATTAACGGGTTCATGTTAGCAATACTATTAGGTATGGCTATTAGTTTACTAAAGTCGTTCATTTTACCAATTTCTACCCCTAATCCCGGGTGTATTTGTCCAGCAAGAATGATGACACCAATTGCAGCCATCATACCCTGAACAACAGAAGAAGGAATAAAATCAGCTAAACCGCCAAGTTTAAATGTTCCAAAAATAGTTTGTAATATTCCAGCACAAATAAATGCTGCGAGCATATGCTCCCAAGCCCCCAAAACACCCATGCCAGAGACCACAATTCCGATAAGAGCTGGTGATGGACCGTTGATGGATACGTTTCCACTTCGAACAACTGAAGTAAATACTCCTCCAACAATTGCGGCAAAAATTCCTGCAAGCAGGGCCTCAGGAGGAAGATTCATAGCAATAGCAATTCCTAATGATAAGGGGAGTGCTACCAGAGAAACGCTAAAACCAGCAAGGATATCTTTTCTCCAATACTGTTTAATGTTGTTTATGGTGTTATTTATAGCTGACAATTTTATAATTTAAAATGCCAATATAAATATATTTTGTAAATGGAATGTTAAATTTATGGATACAAAGGAAAATTTAACGATAATTCGTTAACCTCTTTTTTAACTTTATTAATTACACTGTCATCCTCTGTGTTAATTAGCACGCGATCTATTAGGTCAGCAATTTTTAACATTTCGGCTTCTTTCATCCCGCGAGTAGTTACAGCAGGGGTTCCGATGCGAATACCTGAAGTAACAAATGGAGATCGAGTTTCAAACGGAACGGCATTTTTGTTAACCGTAATGTCGGCCCTAACCAATGTGTTTTCAGCCACTTTTCCGGTTAGAGTGTCGCTTTTTGGCCGAAGATCAATTAACATGAGGTGGTTGTCTGTTCCTCCAGATATAATTTGGTATCCCTTTTCAACCATTGCTCCGGCAAGAGTTTGGGCGTTTTTCATTACTTGCCCACAATACACTTTAAACTCGGGTTGGAGGGCTTCTTGATAAGCAACCGCCTTAGCGGCTATAATATGTTCTAAAGGCCCACCTTGTGTGCCCGGAAAAACACCTCCATCTAAAATGGAGCTCATTTTTTTAATGTTTCCTTTTGGTGTTTTTAACCCCCAAGGGTTGTCAAAATCGTTTCCCATCATAATCATTCCACCCCTTGGTCCACGAAGTGTTTTGTGTGTGGTAGTGGTTACGATGTGACAATGAGGCAATGGGTTATTTAAAAGACCTGCAGCAATCAATCCTGAAGGGTGAGATACATCAGCGAGCAACAAAGCACCAACACGATCAGCTATTTTTCGAAAACGCTCATAATCCCAATCGCGAGAATAAGACGATGCACCACAAATAATAAGCTTGGGCATGACTTCAAGAGCCTTGGCCTCAACCTTGTCCATATCAATTCTACCAGTGTCTTTTTCAACACCATAAAATGCGGGCTTATAGAGTTTACCAGAAAAATTTACCAGAGAACCGTGGGTGAGGTGCCCACCGTGAGATAAATCAAAACCTAGAATTTGATCTCCAGCCTTTAATGCACTTAACATCACTGCAGCATTTGCTTGTGCACCACTGTGTGGTTGAACATTTACCCATTCAGCCCCGAACAATTCTTTTGCTCGATCAATTGCGAGCTGCTCTATTTGATCTACAATCTCACAACCACCATAGTAGCGTTTATTTGGAAGTCCTTCAGCATACTTGTTTGTCAATACGCTTCCGGATGCCCTCATCACATTTTTGGACGTGAAGTTTTCGGAGGCTATTAGCTCTATTCCAGTTTGTTGGCGATGAAGCTCTTTGTCTATTAAGTCAAAAACAATATCAGACATTTATGCTAATTCTTTAACGGTTATTTCTGCCGTTTCCATAACGGCATTTACAAGAACTTTTTGGCACGACTCTTCAGCAATCTTTGCAGCTTCAGCCTCATTTAAGGCCTCAATGTGCATGGTTATCTTTTTACCAATTCGTACATCTTTAACCTGATTTAAGCCAATTTTATTTAATCCTTGGTGAACAGCTTTTCCTTGAGGATCCAACAAGCCTTGGTGTGGCATAATGTTTACAGACACTTCGTAGTTCATTTTAATTTATTCTGTTTTGAAAGCTCAAAGAAAACCCGATATAAGCTAGTAAACAAAGAAAAGCACCAAAAAAATGTAGCCACACTATCAACAAAACACAAGTTGTCAAATAGGTTGTCCTAATAACGTTGAGTTTTTTGTTTTTTGAGCCTAGTTTTAGCGAAAAAAATTTAAAATTGCTAACTAGCATAAACCCTCCCAATAAAGAAAAAACCATTACAAAATAAATGTTGTTAATGGTGGAATTTGCCCACAATAAACTACTCTCGACTTGAGGCAAAATAAAACAACCAAAAGCAAGTGCAGGCGTAGGTAAACCTCTAAAATAGTCGTTGTTTTGCTCTGTACTATTAAATTTTGCTAATCTAAATGCTGCAAAAAGAGCGATAGCAAAAGGGGCACAGAAAGCAATGCCACCAGTAAAAACACTTTGCCAATAGTAAAATAAAACTATAGTTGGAGCAACTCCAAAACTGACTACATCAGCAAGCGAATCTAATTCTTTACCTATTTCTGAAGATACGTTTAAAATTCGAGCTGCTGTTCCATCTAAAAAATCAAAAAGTAGTGCAGCAATCGCCCAATATAAGATGTCGTTAAATTGGAGCTGAGCAGCATACACAATGATCATCAGCCCACAAAACAAATTTGCCAAGGTTAATATGTTGGGTATGTTTTTTTTAATATTCACCGATACAAAGATGTATGTTTATTTTATTCTGTAACGGACTATTTTTCTAACAATACTTCTCGGGATAAGTCTTACGAGTGTTGAAAGCATGGTGTTAACAAATCCGTGAATTGCAACAGCTTCCCCCTTCATCATCTTTTTAAAGCCAAATTGAGCGACATCTTTTGCTGTGGGAAAACGATTGGGTTTTGGGTTTTTTAACATCTGAAATTCGGCAACTTGACCAAACTCGCTTTCGGTTGGTCCCGGACAAAGTGCAGTGACCTGAATGTTGTATGGCTTTAGCTCTTCGTGAATAGCTTCTGAAAAACCAAGAACAAAATGTTTGGCAGCAAAATATACACTCATCATGGGACCAGGTTGAAAAGCAGCAATAGACGCTAAGTTTAAAATTTTTCCTTGTTTGTGTTTTTTCATGTCTTGGACAAACAAGTGCGTAAGTTTGGTAAGTGTCAAAATATTGAGGTTAATCATATCTGACTGTTTTTTTAAGTCCGAATTGGCAAACTCGCCATAATCTCCAAAACCAGCATTGTTAACTAAATAGTTGACAACCAACCCTTTTTTATTAACTGCTTGATACACCTCTTCTGCAGCATTTTGCACTGATAAATCCAAGCTTATAACGTGGACTTTTGTTTTATATTTTTTTTCTACAAATTGAGCATGTTCGTGCAAAAGCTTTTGGCTTCTAGCAACCATAATGACGTCAATTTTGTTTTTAGCAAATTCAATTACAAACTCCTTTCCAATACCTTTAGAGGCACCAGTTATTAATGCTGTCAAGTGTTTTTATTTTATGTGAATCGTGGGTCTGTTTCCATCTGAGTGCCACATTGATTGCATGTTCTTAGTTCTTCAGATGCGTAAAACTCTTTAAATCTTGGCAAAAAGTCTTTTTCAATGTCAGTTAGAGGAAACTTATATTCATGAAGCTTGTGGTTGCAGTTTTCACAAAACCACATAAGCCCGTCTTGTTCATTGTTGGTGCGTTTACATTCAATTACCAAACCAATGCTCCCCTCGCTTCTTGACGGAGAGTGAGGCACATTGGCAGGAAGTAAAAACATTTCACCAGCTTTGATTGGAACATCAACAGCCTTACCATTCTCTTGAATCCTAACATTAATGTCGCCCTCAAGCTGATAAAAAAGTTCTTCCGTTTCATTGTAATGGTAATCTTTTCGAGCATTTGGGCCAGCCACAATCATAACTATGTAGTCTCCAGCGTCTTTGTACAGATTGCGGTTTCCTACTGGCGGTTTAAGTTCGTGGCGATGTTCATCAATCCACGCTGTAAGGTTGAAGGGTCGTCTAATGGTCATAGTTAAAAGTTTTAGGACGAATTTAGGGATTATCAAGCATATCTCAATATTAGAAGAATTTGTAGTACGTTTGCATAAGCAACTTTTAACATAAAAATTATGGTATTGTTTTTAAATATGGGCGGAATGGAATGGGTTGTAATCATATTTGCTATCCTTTTGCTTTTTGGAGGCAGAAAAATTCCTGAACTAATGAAAGGCTTGGGCTCAGGAATAAGAGAGTTTAACAAAGCAAAAAATGACGTGTCTGAGCAATTGAAGGAGGGAATGAAAGAACCCTCCAAATCTGACAAAGCAGATGAGAAGTAGGGTAAATGGTTACCAAAAAATACGCCTCTTTAACACAAATACAGTCATTAATTAGTCAAGGAAAAACTTCTTGTTCTGACTTAGCTAAGTATTATTTAAACCAAAACAAAGAAAACAAGCACTTAAACGCCATGTTAGAGGTGTTTGAAGAAGAGGTGCTCAATCGAGCTGCGATAATTGATGAAAAAATTAAAGCTGGAACTTCAGGTAAACTGGCTGGGATGTTTCTAGCCATAAAAGACAATATTTGCTATAAGGATCATCGAGTTTCTGCTTCTTCTAAGATTCTTGAAAATTTTAAATCAACATATACAGCTACCGCTTTAAAGCGACTATTAGATGAAGATGTAATTGTTGTTGGGAGGTGTAATTGCGACGAGTTTGCTATGGGTGCCAGCAATGAGAACTCAGCATTTGGGCCCGTTAAAAACGCTGCTGACGAACGAAAAGTTCCAGGAGGAAGCTCAGGAGGAAGTGCTGTAGCTGTTCAGGCAGACTTATGTCTTGCAGCACTGGGATCCGACACAGGGGGATCTATTAGACAACCAGCTTCTTTTACAGGTACAATTGGTCTTAAACCCACCTATGGTAGAATTTCGAGAAGTGGTCTATTAGCTTATGCATCAAGTTTTGACCAGATTGGTCCAATAACCTCAAGTGTTGAGGATGCATCATTATTGCTAGAAATAATGGCAGGCAAAGACGAATTGGACGCCACATCTTCTTCGAAAGAAGTAAAACCCATGGCTATTAATACTTTAGCAAAGTACAACATAGCTTATTCAAAAGAGGCTTTGGAAAGTGAAGGTCTCGAGCCTAGTGTTAAAGCAGCATATTTGGATTTGATCAAAAATCTTGAAAACGATGGACACAATGTTGTTGAAATATCGTTTCCATATTTGGAACACATGGTCCCCTGCTATTATGTTATGACTACAGCAGAGGCCTCGTCCAACTTATCTCGTTATAGTGGCATGCTTTACGGAAAAAGAAGTGAGCATTCTGAAGATATCGAGTCAACCTTTAAAAAATCTCGAAGCGAAGGTTTTGGAAACGAAGTGAAGCGAAGAATTATGACAGGAACTTTTGTGTTGAGTGCGGATTTTTACGACGCCTATTATTCTAAAGCTCAACGCGTTAGAAGGCTAATTCAACAAGAAAGTAACAAAATCCTTAAAGAGTTTGACTTTTTTTTGTGTCCAACAGCACCAACTACAGCTTTTGAAATTGATGGAGAAAAGTCTAAGGACCCCATTCAAATGTACCTGGCAGATATTTTTACAGTTCAAGCTTCATTAGCTGGATTGCCTGCAATTTCAGTTCCAACAGCAAGCTTTGATGGACTACCAATCGGAATGCATTTAATGGGTCGACCTTTTCAAGAGAATGATTTGTTAAATATAGCTAATACAATTTTGACTTATGGCAGCTAGACTTGGCTTTAAGTTGGTTTTTCTTGTTGCTACACTCCAGGTACACGCCCAATTAGATAGTGTGGGGTTGAAGTTGAAAGAGATTCAAAACAATGTAATCCTTGATTTTTCTGAACCAGTATCTCTAAAAATCCATGAATACATTTTTAATTCACCAGAAAATTCCAAAAAGATTTTAGAACGATTTTTTTTACATGACGACCAACTGAAGCTAATTTTTAAAAACAATAATATTCCAGCAGAGCTCAGATATGCATGTATTTCAATGACAGGCTGTGAGCAAAACAGCCAAAAAGACCCTGTTAAAAAGGGGTGGTATAATTTGTCATATCAGACCTCTAAAAAACACGGTCTTTTTTTAAGTAATTATATTGATGAGCGTTTCGATATTTTAAAATCAGCTGAGGCTTTTTGTAAAGAAATGAAGCAAATACAAAAGAGGCATTCTAATTGGAGAGATGCCTTAGTGGTTTTTTGTGTGGGAGATGCTTTGTGGCAAAAAGCAAAAATTTTAAGTGGTGATAGCACTAATGACTTTTTTAGAATTAATGCTCACCTAGAAATTAAATACAGACAGGTTTATTACGACTACGTGGCCGCGGTTTATATTGTGAACTATTTCAAAGAATTGAAGAAAAGTGCAAAAAAACAGCATGAAATTTCGAGCGTCCCTATTGATCAATTTGTGACTTTCGACAGAATCTCAAACATATTAGACATTAATTTAGCCCAACTAAGATTACTGAACCCGATTTATAAAAAAGACATAATACCGAATATTGACCGACTTAATCAGCTAAATATACCTTCATCAAAAGTAGGTTTATTTTATCAAGATCGTGATTCACTTTTCACAGAAAGTAGTGCAGATTCAGCAAGGTATTACCCTGTTGTCAAACAAAATTCAAAAGCGACATCAAATGGCGGAACGGTCAATATAATTTACACTGTAAGAAGTGGTGACGTATTGATCAGAATAGCGGACCTTTATGATTGCAGTGTTTCTCAAATCAGAAGATGGAACAACATTAGAGGAGATTATCTGCGAATAAATCAACGGTTGATCATAAAAAAACCAGCAAACAGACAAGCCTATTATGGTCGAATTAACAAAATGACGAGAGCTCAAAAAAACAACATCATAAGGAAAGATTAGTTTTGAAGCTCACAAAAAAAGACCAAGAAAAAGATAAAAACCTGCAACCATGGAAGGTGTTTTTGTCTCTTGTTTTTTTGAATATAATTCTAGGCCTTGTTGTTTATTTTTTTCCAAAAGAGGGGGTTCAAGTCAAAGATGATTTTTCTTTGAATTTTGTTTCGGTTGACGAATTATTAAAACGAAAAGAAAAGGTTGAAGTTGATCTTAGTAAAGTCTTAGAGGGAGTTGAAACAATTCAAGAAGACACTACAAATCAACCCATAACTTCAAAGGACACTATAGCGAAACTTAAAGAGCCAAAAAAACTACAAAAAAGGAAATTTAGTAAGTGGCTTAGTCTCCCCGTGGACAAACCTGACATGATAACGAATCTTTTGGATAAAGTGAGGTTAGAGAGCAGCAAAAAGGTTGTCCGCATACTTCATTATGGGGATTCCCAATTAGAGGGAGATCGGATCACTAATTATTTGAGAAACAGGCTGCAGAAAAAATTTGGTGGATACGGACCAGGGATTCTTCTTCCCTTAGAACCAACCGCATCTTCAAGAGGAAACTTTAGAGTAAGCCAAAGTGATGATTTTGTTAAGCATTCAATTTATACAAAATCAGAGTTTAAAAATTTATCGGGGATTGGTGGAGCATCTTTTACTATTAAAAATTTAAATCCAATAAAGGCTCAAATAGACAGCATTGGTGATAGTGCTCAAATTGTAACTAAAATACAGGGTCAAAACTCGTTTGATAAATCATTTTTAAGTGTAAAGAAAATGCACATGGGGTATTCAATATCAAGAAAATACTCAAAAGCAAAGCTGTTATATAGTAACGATACGTCGTTTCAGGTGAAGCTTTTTGAGAACGACTCTTCATACTATCACACCATTTTAAAGTCGCCTTTATTTGGGGTTAAAGAATGGACAGTTGGTGGGGGCAGTGATTTTAAAGTGTCCTTTGGATCAAACAATTCACCTATAGTATATGGTCTTGCTTTAGATGGTGATGTTGGGGTAGCTGTCGATAATTTTCCTATGCGAGGAAGTTCAGGTTTGGGTTTCACTAAAATTAACAGAAACAGATATTCTGCTCAACTATCAGCCATGAATGTGGTTGCTGTTATATTACAGTTTGGAGTTAATATTATCCCAGACGAAAGAGAAAATTACGATTATTACGAAAAATGGTTTTCCCAACAACTAAAAAGTATTCAAACAGCAGGTCCAGAGGTTGCCATTATTGTAATAGGACCAAGTGATATGGGTAAAAATAATGAAGGAGAGATAGTTTCATATGAAAACATACCCTTAATACGAGATGCAATGAAAAGTGCAGCTTTAAAAAACGGTTGTTGCTTTTGGGATTTGTATAAGGCTATGGGCGGTGAAAACTCAATGTCTGCGTGGGTAAAAGATGATCTGGCTCAAAAAGATTATACGCACTTTACATACAAGGGAGCCAGGTATGTGGGAGAAATGTTATACAATTCAATAATGGATTTTGAATAATTTTGGAAATGGAGTTGTCGCAAGAGTTTTTTATGAAAATGGCACTAAAGCAGGCGGAGTTGGCATTTGCTGCAGACGAAGTTCCTATTGGTGCTGTTGTAGTTGCAAACAATCAGATTATAGGTAAAGGCTTTAATCAGGTTGAAACATTAAATGACCCAACAGCCCATGCTGAGATGTTGGCAATTACTGCTGCAAGTTCTTTTTTGAACAGTAAATATCTTAACGAGTGTACAGTTTATGTCACTGTAGAGCCGTGTGTTATGTGTTATGGTGCAATAAAAAACGCAAGAATTAAACAAGTGATCTTAGGTTGTTTAGAGCCAAAACATGGATTTACAAACTTTGTTTCTAAATCTTCAAAATTGAACATCAAAACTGGGATCTTAGAAGGAGAAAGTGTTGAGCTAATGAAATCTTTTTTTTCAACAAAAAGAGGACCTACTAACGAGAATTAGAAACGCAAAACAGCGTTAAACTTCACACCAAAAGGTCTGGCGTTGGGGTGATCTTCTAAATAGGTTAATCGATGTATAAAGTCAACACGAATAAATCTAAATATATTTTCAATACCATAACCTAGCTCCATATATGGTTTTCGATTTACAAAAAAATTGGGATTAGTTATAGACGTATTGTTTAGAGGCATAAGTGCTTTGTTTTTTTCACTCATTGAACCATATACCCCCTTTGCATTGATAAAGCTACGCCATTTGAGTTTTTTGGCAAATGGGATACGATTCATAATCAGACCATTAAATTGGTGTTCGTAATCAAAAGAAACATATCGGTCTGCTGCAAACTCAAAGAAATCCATAAGATTATAAGATTGTCTGTTGCTAAAGAAAGATTGGTTTCCTCGCATTATAAATAAAGATGGGTAAGGTGCTTGTCCAAAAGTTTGGTATGCTTTAAGCGTGTATTCAAATGTACCAAAGTTGCCAAGGCTGTTAAATTGCCACAACTCTATGCCCACTTTGTCAAACTTAAAATCACCGCCAATCAAGTTGTTAAAACTACGGGTGTAGTCAACAGATAAAACTGGTGCTTTAAGGTTGCCCATACTATATCTATTGTTTCTTCTGTAGATAAACTGTTCTTTGTGAGAAAGCCGACCTTTCAAACGTATAGAGGTAATGTCAAAATTAGATCTAACAGAAGAAGTGGTGTCGTTTGGGATACTATAATAGCCAAACTTAAAATCATCAACAGGGTCAAATACAAAAGATTTGTGTCTGAAGTCAACGAGTTGGGTGTACCCTTTTGTAAGTTCTTTTTCAAACCAAACACTTTTTGTAAGGCTTCGATTTAATTGGTTTGTTCCTAACATTGCAAAAGCATCATAAATTGCAGATGTACCATTGTTTTCGTCTGTAAGTCCAATTAGTTCAACATCTTCCTTGACAAAGGCCCCAACCTTACTCCACTTTGAGCGACTAAACACATAATCCGAAAAGACCCCATATTTAAATTTCTTGTCTCCTAGACCATATGCTCCATAACACCGAAATTGAAAATCGTTATGAAACTTGGGAGATGTTCGAAAACCTATTCGTGTGCGTATACCCTCAAGAGAATTATAGCCAAGCAAATAATACCAAGGCCCCAAGTCAACTTTGTTTTTAGGTATGTGTCCTTCTACGGCTATTTCGACAATGTCTATATATGATTTTATGAGTGGTTGGTTTTTTAAAGAGTCTACCATAAGATACACTTTTTTGTCATTGGCAGATATTCGTTCATGACGAGCGGTATCCCAAAACTCGTCAGAACGCTCAAATGAACTGTCAGCAACTGCGATTTTTTCTTCATAAAAAGGCAGTTCATGAACGTTATTTACAGAGATGTTTTTAGCAGAATTATAATACAACCCAATCATTCCAAGGGTGTTGTCTGTAAGTTCAGCAATATCGATAAGTACACGTGTTTTTTTAGGAAGCCAGTATGTTGGCTCAACCTCTGTAAACTCTTGTTGAATTTTTAGTTTTTCGATGAAATTAATATTCGCCTTGTCTGTAATCTCTAAATTGAGCTGCTTTAGAGCATATGAATTGGTTTCAATCCATATTGTTCCACTAAACACAAGATCAATCGGGTTTTTTGGATCAACTCTTATTTGATAACAAGACTTTCCGTCTATAATTACACTATCTTTAAGTGTAAAATAATAGTAAGAGTTTGCGGTAACACTCAACGGTGAGATAAAGTCTTTGTCAAGAATATAGAGGTTGTTTTCATAAAAATTATATTGTTGAAACGTAGATCCCAATATTTGAGAAACATAGCTTTCATCTCCAACACCCACGCCCTGTATTTTTGTAGCTTTTATTACCTCCTTTGTTCTTCTAGGGAATTTTCTAAAATAATAATCGCTGATGGTTTCAGATATAAAAACAGGGAGTACTTTTTTAGAGCTGGTATCGCTAAAACTTGATATAGAGTCAAATAGCGGCTCCATTGCAGTAAATATTTTTCGTTTTTTAAACTTATCAGTTACGTTGTCAACAGCTAATTGAACCTTACTATAAGATTGATATTGATAGAATTCTATTTTTTCTGGATTGTATTTCTTTTTTCTTTTTTGAGCACGCTTCATGATAACGAGGGCCGGGTTTATTCCCCCTGGCCTTACCACAAATTCTTGTAAAGAACTGGCTTGTTCCATTAAACTAAAGTTGATGGATTGAGACTTCACTTTAAGTACTGCTTTTTTAGCTGATTGATACCCCATATATGAAGCAACTAATGAGTCCACTTCCAATTCCGTTGATATTTTATAGTAACCATCAAAATCAGTTACTGCTCCAAGTTGAACACCAATTCCCCGAATAGCAACATAGGGGAGCGGATCACCTGAACTTGCATCAATCACCCTACCCGTGATGGTAGTTTGACCATGAACTGACATCCCAATAATTAATATAGCTATTGTTGCTAAGTTTTTCACTTTCTAATCCTAGCAATATTACATCAATTCTAGTATTTTTAGTGAAAAAAGTCTG
>JAHEGS010000098.1:0-859 GCA_024645005.1 Bacteroidota bacterium | reverse complement strand
AGTGTTTCAATCGGTTTCTCAGCATGAATCCAATGCCCAGAACCATCTACTTTTTTAAACTGCACATTGTTGAAAATGGTTTTAATGTGGTCGAAATCACTTTCTTTAATATAATCGGAAAGACTACCATAGACAAAAAGTGTGGGGTTTGTAATAGTATGATCAAATTTAACAACTCCAATCATTTCAGGATAGAAATTTTCTATGGTAGATACATTAATTTTGAGCGAATAACCAAATTCTTCTTTATTTAAGTTTTTTAACAAAAACTGCCTTATTCCTATGTTTTTTTCTAATGCAGACAAAGCAATGTCGGCGTCTTTTCTAGTTTTGAATGAAGAAAAATCGAGTGTTTTAAAAGCGTTGAAATAACTAGTGTGACTAGGAACATATGCCTTTGGTGCAATATCAACGACAATTAATTTTTCAACTTTTTCAGGATATATGTCTACGAATTTCATGATCATTTTTCCACCCATTGAGTGCCCAACGTGACATGCTTTTTTGATACTTAAATTGTCCATCAACAACGAAACGTCTTCAGCCATAGCCTCGTATGACATTTCAGGGGTGTGTGGGCTTTTCCCATGATTGCGTTGATCTACAGTAATAACATTATAGTACTCAGACAGCTTATTAGCCAATTGATGCCAATTGTCTGACATGCCAAATAGCCCATGGTAGATGAAAATATGTTGCGATGAATTTATATTAGAATAAATTCTATGACTTAGGTTGACTGCCATTAATTTAAAAAATCATCGACAGGGGTGTATTCAAGGTTGAATGCTTCCGAGACAGCCTTGTAGCAAACCTTACCATGAATAACATTTAGCCCAAGTTTTAATTCGCGACTCTC
>JAHEGS010000199.1 GCA_024645005.1 Bacteroidota bacterium | reverse complement strand
AAATCTCTCTGCCATCTAGAAATTGGTAATTTTTCGCTCAAGTGATTTAAGATCGAGTTACTCAGACCTAGGTTTCCTTCAGCATTTTCAAAATCGATCGGGTTCACTTTGTGCGGCATGGTGGATGAGCCAACCTCATTTTTCTTTAACTTTTGTTTAAAATAACCCAGAGAAATATAGCCCCATAAGTCACGATTGAAATCAATCAGAATGGTATTTATTCGCGCTAGGGTATTAAAAATTTCGGATAAAAAGTCATGCGGCTCAATTTGAGTTGTCATCGGGTTGTATGTCAGCCCCATAGATTTGATGAAATCCTTGGAGTGTTGTTCCCAATTGACCTCAGGGTAAGCAACAATATGGGCATTGAAGTTACCGACGGCCCCATTAATTTTTCCTAAGTATTCTTGTTTTGCTAGATGATTAATTTGTCTTTTCAACCTCGCTGTCACGTTTGCAAATTCTTTGCCCATGGTAGTTGGGCTCGCCGATTGTCCGTGGGTTCTTGCCAGAATTGCAATGGCTGCATACTGTTTGGCACAGGATTGAATCTTGACATACACCTCATTCATTCCAGGCAGAATATTTTCGTTGACAGCTCGCTTTGTCATTAATGCGTAAGATAAATTATTGATGTCTTCTGAGGTGCAGGCAAAATGAATAAATTCTAAATACGGGGCAATATCTTTCTGTTTTTTTAAAGTTTTTTTCAGCCAGTACTCCACTGCCTTGACGTCATGGTTAGTGATAGATTCAATCTGCTTGATTTCAGCAGCGTCTTTTTCAGTAAATTGATCAATAATAGACCGAAGTTTTTTTTGAACGCTTGCATTGAATTTTTTTACCTCTTTAATTTTTGGATTATCACCCAGGCTGATCAACCAAAGAATTTCTACTTCGACTCGAGTCTTAATTAAAGCAAACTCACTTAAGTGATTGCGTAATGAATCAATTTGCTTAGCGTATCTTCCATCAAGAGGAGAGATATTCAAAAGAGGTGTCGCCATAATAATTTAATTAAGTGTCAGTTTTAAAGTGATATTTTACCTCACTTGATCAGCGATGAGCTATTGAAGATAAAGAAAGTTTTTGGGAAATCAAAATATTTGCTCTAAAATGATGTTTTGACACGTGAACTTAATAGATTTTTATATGATTTTAGATACCTATAAAACCCATACCAATGACAGAATCAAAGAACAACTCCCCCCTTTACCCCTTAACCCCCAGCAAACTGCAGAATTAATAGAATATATAAAAGATGAGACGCATCAAAATCTAGATGAAGCGCTCAATCTTCTTTTGCATAAAGTTCCAGCAGGTGTCGATCAGGCGGCCTATATTAAAGCTGGGTTTTTGAATGACATTGCAAATAAAAAAATAACTTCAAGTGTTCTATCACCAGAAAAAGCAATTCAGGTATTAGGGACCATGCTGGGTGGATATAACGTGCAAGCTTTAGTCCCGTTATTAGATAGTGAGTTTGCTGATGAAGCAGTTAAAGCATTGGCAAAGATAACTTTAGTTTTTGATGCATTCCATGATGTAGTAGAAAAACATAACTCAGGAAATAAATTTGCAACCGCATTACTTGAGTCATGGGCCAGGGCAGATTGGTTTACTAGTAAAAATGAATTGCCTAACGAAATTAAATTAACTGTATTTAAGGTAGATGGTGAAACCAATACGGATGATTTATCTCCCGCACAAAATGCATGGTCACGTGCAGATATTCCTCTGCATGCTCAATCTATGCTTATTAATAAAATGCCCGAGGGCTTACAGTTAATTGAAGACCTAAAAAAATTAGGGAATCCTTTGGTATATGTTGGAGATGTAGTCGGTACAGGCTCGTCAAGGAAATCTGCAATTAATTCATTGCAGTGGCACATGGGAAATGAAATTCCATTTATCCCGAATAAACATACGGGAGGGTATGTTTTTGGAAGTAAGATTGCGCCAATTTTTTTCAATACTGCAGAAGACTCCGGAGCATTCCCAATTGAATGTGATGTCTCAAACTTAAGTAACGGTGATGAAATTATTTTAAAGGCTAATGACAAAATAATTTGCGATCTTTCAGGAAATATTCTCGCTACATTTGAACATAATCCACCTACAATTCTAGATGAGGTGAGATCTGGCGGAAGGATACCGCTCATCATAGGTCGTGGTCTATCTGATCGATCTGCTGATGTTTTAGGGATTGAGAAACCTGCAATTTTTGTTAGTAATATTAGCGAAAAGACGGATACACATCATGGTTACACGTTAGCACAAAAGATGGTGGGCAGAGCATGTGGGGTAGACGGGGTATTGCCGGGCACTTATTGTGAACCAAAAATTACCTCGGTCGGCTCTCAAGATACAACCGGGGCGATGACTCGAGATGAATTAAAAGAATTGGCTTGTTTAGGCTTTAGTGCCGACCTTGTTATGCAAAGTTTTTGCCATACGGCAGCCTATCCAAAACCAGTAGATATTGATTTACAACATACGTTACCCGACTTCATGAGCAGTCGCGGAGGAGTGTCTTTAAAAGCAGGTGATGGAGTTATTCATTCTTGGTTAAATCGAATGATTCTTCCCGATACAGTTGGTACGGGTGGCGATTCCCACACACGCTTTCCAATTGGGATTTCATTTCCGGCAGGTTCTGGGTTAGTTGCATTTGCCGCAGCACTTGGAGTTATGCCCCTGGATATGCCCGAGTCTGTCTTGGTGAGATTTAAAGGAACAATGCAGCCAGGGATTACTTTAAGAGACTTGGTGAATGCGATTCCATATCAGGCAATTAAAAATGGTGAACTAACAGTCGCTAAACAAGGGAAGAAAAATATTTTCAATGGCAGGATTTTAGAGATCGAGGGATTACCTGACTTAAAAGTTGAGCAGGCTTTTGAGTTTGCTGATGCTTCCGCTGAGCGCTCTGCCAATGGCTGCACTGTAAGGCTCAATAAAGAGCCTATTATTGAATATCTCGAGTCTAATATTGCACTAATGCAAA
>JAHEGS010000198.1 GCA_024645005.1 Bacteroidota bacterium | reverse complement strand
CTTTATATGGGACTCGACCTTCAATACCTTCGGGGACTAATTTTTCAGCATTATCTTCCGTATCTTGAAAATAACGATCTTTAGATCCCTGTTGCATTGCTCCAATTGAACCCATGCCTCTGTAGGATTTATATGAGCGACCTTGAAATAATTCAACTTCACCTGGAGCTTCTTCGGTACCTGCAAACATACTTCCAAGCATAACGTTATAGGCCCCAGCAGCAAGTGCTTTAGCAACATCGCCCGAATAACGAATACCGCCATCAGCAATGAGCGGTATCTTTTTTGCTTTTAATGCTTCAGCAACATTGTTAATTGCAGTAATTTGAGGAACACCTACACCAGCAACAATTCTTGTTGTACAAATAGATCCAGGACCAATACCAACTTTGACGGCATCTGCACCTGCATCCACTAATGCTCTTGCAGCATCTGCGGTGGCAATATTGCCCCCAATCACATCTGTGTTTGAGAAATTTTTCTTGATCCAATTGACTCTATCGATCACGCCTTGGGAATGTCCATGAGCGGTATCAACCACAATCACATCCACACCAGCATCGACTAACTGTTCTACTCGTGCTTCAGTATCTGCACCGACACCCACGGCAGCACCAACGATTAATCTTTCTTTATTATCCTTGGAAGCAAAAGGATGATCAGATGATTTTTGAATATCTTTAACGGTAATAAGACCTTTCAGTTGATCGTTGTTATCAATCACTAGCAATCTTTCTAATCTGTGTTGATGAAGTAAGCGCATCACTTCTTCTTTTGAAGCTTTTTCGTTAACAGTCACCAACCTTTCACGGGGGGTCATCACATTCTTAACTGGCTGATTTAAGTTCTCTTCGAATCTGAGGTCCCTGTTTGTAACAATACCGACAACTTTATTGTTTTCAATCACAGGTAATCCAGAAATTTTATGTTTCTTGGTTAAATTAATGACCTCATCAACCGTCATATTCGGGTCAATTACAATAGGATTTAAAACCACACCTGACTCAAAACGTTTCACTTTAGACACATGTTCCGCTTGATGTTGTGGAGACATGTTTTTATGAATAATACCAATTCCACCTTCTTCGGCCATGGCAATTGCCAACTCAGATTCAGTCACGGTATCCATTGCAGCTGAAAGCAGGGGGATATTGATTGAAATATTTTGAGTGAGTTGAGTAACCAGTGAAACTTCTTTAGGTAATATGTTCGATCGAGCTGGGACTAATAAGATATCATCGAATGTTAAAGCTTGTTCTAAGAGACGCATGTTGAATTCCTTATCGCGCAAAACAAGATTATACAGAAAACTTAAGCTTTTGAGGAGTCCTCCTCATTATTCCCTCCACCTTTTTTCATTTTTTTCCCTTGCTCTGCTCTTTGTCTTCTTATTTCTTTGGGATCAGCAATGAGGGGACGATATATTTCAACTCGATCTTTCTCTCTTAATTCTTGCTCAATGGTGGTGTGTTTGCCAAAAATACCGACAGGACTTTGGCTAAGATCAATCTCTGGGAATTGTTGTTGTATTCCGGATTGAACTATCGCCTCTTGAACCGTCGTCCCTGTTTTGACATGGATGGGGATGATCAGTTGTTTGGTTGGAGAAGCATAAGCCACTTCCACTAAAATTGTTTTATCACTGGTCATTATTGCTTTTATTTGCCTCTTTTATAAATTCATCAATAAATGTATTTGCAATCATGTTAAATACTGGTGAAATTAATTTTTCAAGGATAATATTACTAAACTGATATTCTAACTTTAATTCAATTTGGCAGCTATCATTGTCTAAATTTTTAAAAATCCATTGACCAGAAAGAGACTTAAAGGGACCATCAATTAGCTTGATCATCATTTCTTTATTTTGCTTTTTGGTATTTTCAGTGGTGAAAGTTTGTCTTATTCCTTTATAGTTAATTTCAATGGAAGCAATGGTTTTGCTGTTATCTCGTTCAAGGATTTGAGTCGATCCACACCAGGGTAAAAAACGAGGATAGTTTTCAACTGAGTCAACAAGTTGAAACATCTTTTTTGATGAATGAAGAACAATGGCTGATTTATGGATATTATGCATTTCTTTTATGGATAATGAACTATCAAGTACAATGCTATTTTAAATTACTTTCAACCTGATTTTGACTATTATTACCAATAAAAAAGCTTACCACGACTACTTTATTGAAGAAAAGTATGAGGCGGGTATTGTCCTAGAAGGCTGGGAAGTCAAAGCTATTCGCGACAATCGAATCAACATTAAAGAGTCCTATGTCATTATTCAAAGAGGTGAAATTTATTTATTAGGTTGTCATATTACCCCTCTTGGAGCAGCTTCAACGCACATTAGGCCAGATGCCATTCGCACTCGAAAGCTTCTTTTAAAAGGTCAAGAGATCGTCAAACTCATAGGTAAAGTGGAACGATCAGGTTTTACTCTAGTCCCACTAGACTTTCATTTTTCCCGCGGAAAAATAAAAGTACAGATTGGCTTAGCAAAAGGTAAAAAGCAATACGATAAACGTCAAACAGAAAAAGAAAAAGATTGGCAACGCGAAAAAGAACGTATTTTACGGTCTTCTAACAAGCAAGCATAGTATAATTAGATTTTATTTTGGGGCTGACCCGGTTTCGACGTGGGTTACAAAACAGAATAGGGCATACCGAGGCCTAGTGTCCTCGTAAAAAAAGCTAGAAAATTAGTAATCGCAAACGACGATAACTACGCTTTAGCTGCTTAATCCAGCTAAACGCTGTCCTGATATGCCACTCGCTCAGGTTACAGCGTCATATAGAGAGGCTCGGAAATTATTGGGTTACTTAGTAGTTTCTTAAATTTAAGGTGACTCGTTAATATATTTGGTTGCTTGTTACTGAAGTGTTAATTAAATTAAATAATAAGCTAAGTATGTAGAACTATCTGCGGAGGATTCGCGGACGGGGGTTCGATTCCCCCCAGCTCCACCATTAAATTTTATGAATTATTTATTTTCTTGAATGTTATGAAGTAATCAAT
>JAHEGS010000197.1 GCA_024645005.1 Bacteroidota bacterium | reverse complement strand
ATCATTAGACGCTCTTGTTTATTTGCTTGATGTCGTGGGCACCTCAAAAGCGCTATTTTTCCCAGCTTTTCCAGAGTCTTTTAGCTATCCATTGGAAAGTCCGAGACTTTTATTATTTCCACCTTTCTTCCCTTTTTTCTTTTTATCGTCTACATCGTCAATGCCATAACCTCCATTATAGCCGTTGCCATATCCATTATTGCGGTCTATCTATTAAAATTGCTAGCTCAGGCCCTCATCTGCTTTTGGAGGCGGAAACATGATTTCAAGTTCTTAAATAGCTTCTCTTACTTTCTGTTCATTACTTGCATAGTCCCTTAAGGTAACACAGAATAATCTGCCCATTTCTTTCAGAATAGGTATGGTAAAGTGGCAATCTTTGTATAGGCCTCGAGTTGGTCCACAGAAGGATGATTCTAATGTGAATGAGTTTATAAGCTAGAATTCTTTCCACATTACAACACGCCCTGTGCTCTCCTTCTACTTCTATATCGCAAAATTACAGTTGTCAAAATAAAACAAGTCCGTATTCTTGTCGAACAAAATTGGGAAAATTCTTTCTTTTAAGCGATCAGCTCTTTGGTTTGAACATCCATACATGAAAAGATTTTTGCATCTCGAGTGTCCATGAATATCACAATAAAAAAGAATGTCTCGGCTCTCTAAAGTCTTACGCATCATCATTTTCGTTGAGGTATTTTCTGGGCACTGTTTCATACTTGGAGCGATCCATTGGCGGTTTAAGTCGAGACCACTTAATGAAGTTCTGTAGTTTCCTATTATCACGCCATCTGGATTAAGCATAGGAATAATCTTGAATACAAAGTTATTTCTTAGATATCTCGCAACATCATCGTCTGAAACAAGATAATTGAGTATTCCTTCGACGATAAAGGAGGCATTGCTTTCGCCAGGATGAACTCTACTTGTTATGACAATCGCTCTTCTTACTGCAATCTCTTCAGGCCTCGAACTAAAGTTTGTGATAATTGCCATTTCGCAATCGTTTCCAGCTATGGTTTTGCAAACGATGGTTTTTCTTATTCTATCTTTGGATTCTGGTGTACAAAGTCTTTATAGGAGCTCAGTACAATCTGAGTATGTATATGGGTAACAATGAGCCATGTAAATCTCGTCTTCATCATGAGGGAATACTACTTAAAATGAAAGCGTGTAAAAATTTCCACCACCCTTTTTCTTTAGCTAATTTTGATAGTAGCATATATTTGTTCCATCTCTATACCACCCTATTCCTTATCCATCATTTGCTGCAGCTTCCTTCTTCGAGTAAAATAGAGGCTTCATTCCTTGATTGTAGGAACTCTCCGGCTTTACTAAATTTACAATATTGAACTTATATGTTACACCCTTTTTCATATTTTGAACACGAAAGTAAAACCATTGAGTATATGCAGTAGTGTTGTAGTCATATTTCAAAATTAGATTGTATTCATTCTCTCCTATACGATTTGCCCTTTTCAAGTTTCCGGATTCAAAACGGCTTTCAAATATCAGTGTTGTATCATCGTCGTTATCCTTCTAGTAGTAAGTTTTCAGCTTTGTATAGTATCTGTTTAATTTTGGAACTTTCTGGTTGAAAGCAGAGAATTAGCCGCTTGGTCCATATGGGTAGTATTTTCTGTGATCCACTGGATTCTCATCTGGAGGTAGTTCTACAATGTCGTTATCATCGATATAAGGAGTACTGTCACCTTCCTTTTTAGCTGCTGCATTTGGATAATCCATGCAATCATATACACACTTTTCTTGGTACTGCATTGAATTTAGCCTCTCAGCATCCAATCTTGCATATTCTTCGCACATCGATGTGTTGAACTGATGAATCGGCTCAAATTCTCGACAAGCCTCTTTGAATCGAGGCCTATCTCTCAGCATTGGCTGCTCAATGCCTGTTCTTGGTACTTTGATAGGCGCTGACTTGGTTTGAGCATTTTTGGTTCCTTTATTCGTGCCAGACTGATTTTTAAAACTAGGATTCTATTTCATAGGCACTCCATTCTATAAATTGCTATCATCATTTGATATTTGAGTAACCTTTTAATCTAACCTCGCCTTAAATTACTTTGATTTATCCTGACTTTGGCTTCTTATTTGCTGACTTACTCCTTGCGGATTAACCATCTATCCGTTTACATGAGAACCTCTATTCATCTACTCCATTAAAAAAATATTATAATTAATTCAAAATTCTTTTGCTTTTAATTCAGAAGATAAATTTTGATTGATTTTCAGCAAAAGTTAGCTAGAAGTACTTACCATCATCTGTTCGATTTCTTGATTCATATATCCGTTGCTGTCTGACATTTTTGCATTTTTGTTTGGTGATGCGAATTACTATTGTTGTTGTTGGACACTAAATCCATTTTGTTCTACGAATTAAGGTGTCTGTTGGTAAAATTGGTTTGAAACTGCTCCAAGACCTATAGGATGATAGCCTCCTTATCCCGGCTGCATCATCATTGCCTGCTAATTTATCATTTGCTGACCTGGAGGAAAGTATGCAAAACCATTCTGGCTGTTTCTCATTTACTAGTTTTATTACTACTATGGTTTTGATACGCCCCCATTCATAACCATTTGGCCAGCATTACTCAATGCTCCACCACTACCAGAACCTGGCCTTGCTCCAATCATTCCCCCAAAATTATTGCTATTTTACAGATTTTGTGCAGTGTTCGAGAATTGCTGTCCTCCTGGTAGCATCTGAGTACCACCGTTATTATTTGGAATTGCTTATAGGCTTGGGTTCATATTCAATTGAGGATGCTATGGAATGTGGCCATTAATACCAATATTTTACTGTTTTTGATTTGAGTTATTGAGGAAGTTATTATGGGTATTATTATTGTGAATTTGGCTCATATGACTTTGAGGATGAGCTCCTATTCCATTAACATTTCTCATGATTAAAAATTAAAATAATATAATAAGGACAGTGAGGTACATTAGTTTTGTTTGAATATATTTCATTTTTTTGGGGTTTTGGGGTTTTGGGG
>JAHEGS010000087.1 GCA_024645005.1 Bacteroidota bacterium | reverse complement strand
TCTTTTCATTATACTAAAAAAATAAGCTGCGAAATTAATTAGATTAACACGCTAATCATGAATTTGTGTGATTAGTCAAAAAAAAATGGGAAGCATATGCTTCCCATTTTATATCTAGTTTAGTTTTATGGTAAATATTAATATACTAGCTTGAAGTCTACTCGTCGATTGAAGGCTCTTCCTTTAGCATTCGAATTATCTGCAACTGGCTTAGACTCTCCATAACCTACTGCTGACATACGACTCTCCTCAATTCCTTGAGTGACTAAGTATCTTTTAACAGACTCTGTTCTGTTCTGTGAAAGAACTAAGTTTTCCGCATCATCTCCTCGGCTATCTGTATGACCTTCAATAATTACCTTAGCTTCTTTATACTCTTTCATAATCTCAGCTAGAACATTTAAGTTTTCAAAAGATTCTGTTTTAATAATATCCTTGCCACTCTCAAAGAATATTCCTTTAGCAGCAAGTCTTATTTTTTCTTTTACTTCTTCTTTTATTTCAGGACAGCCTTTGTTTTCAACAATTCCTGGTGTAACTGGACAAACATCGACATGATCATATACACCGTCACCGTCTGAATCTGGGCATCCTTGTCCCTCTACTGGACCTGCTTTTAATGGGCATTTATCCTCTGCGTCAGTGATACCATCACCATCCGAATCTGGACATCCATTAAATGCTGCCAAACCTGGAACTTTTGGACATTTATCCTCTGAATCAATTATGCCGTCACCATCCGAATCTGGGCATCCGTTAAATGCAGGTAAACCTGGAACATCTGGACACTTATCATCCTCATTGATAACCCCATCGTTATCGTCATCCATTGGGCATCCAACAGTATCAACAGCATAATTTGTAGGTGTATTTGGGCAAATATCGAAGTCATCGCTTATGCCATCTCCGTCCTCATCTTTGATTTTATATGAACTTCCGCCATCTCCACCAAAGTTGAACACTAACCCAAATGAATGATATGCATAAATATCGTGCAAAGGCTTATTACCTTCTTGGGCACTGTTTAAACGAGCACCAGCAACAACATATGGGCTAGCATCATAATTATCATCGAATGAGTAGTTAAACTGTTCACTTATTACTAAATCAATAGCGTCTGAAACTGCTATTTTAAGTCCTAAACCTGCATTCCAGTGAGATGCAATCCAAAATCTATCCTGTCGATAGCCTTCGTTACCTTTGGGCAAAGATTGCGGCGTAAACTTAGAAGCTGATGACATTGCTCCCCATCCTGCTCTCAAAAATGGTTTAAATCTTGCATCCTCATCAAGCATGTAACCGTTGTTGAACTTGTAAGTTAATCCGATCATGCCTTCAGTTACTCGAGATCTGAATCCTACTCTACTATAATCCGCTCTTTCAACATCATATACTGTCTTGTAGAAGCCAATATCTCCTGCACCTCCATATACATTTACATCAAATGACGAATTAAGGTACATTCCAAAGGCTCCACCAACTCCTTGATAATCAGGACTATTTTTAAAATACAACGATGAACCTAAATCACCATGATACTCACGGATACCACCATTAACTTCAATACCAAACTTCTTGTATGATGTTTGAGCATTTACTAGTACTGACGAAAATATAAATAGGGCAGTGAGTGATTTGAGTAGGTTTTTATTCATAATTATACTTTTTGAGTAAGCAATATTACATTAATATGACTAAACTTCAAAAATAATTTTACAAATTCACCCGCGAATATTTGTGCCTTCAGAGCAATTTTGACAAATATCGATATTTCTTCTACTTTTCAAGATTAACCTTCTAAATCGGCTATACTCCACGCCTTTCCAGATTGATTTAAATGAATGATTGTTTAAACCACCCAACTGATATGTTCCATCTTTATCAAAACAACACGGAACAATTTTCCCGTCCCAAGTAATAACACACGCATGCCACATTCTCCAACAATGACTGAGTAATCCATTTTTAATTTTATAAGACAACCCTTTCTTGATATACCTTGAGTATTTGGGGTTTTTGGGTAAAAGGTCACTACCAGACTCAAAATTGTATATCTGAGCTGTTTTAATTGACAGGTGATCGACTCCAATCTCTTTTGATAACTTTTGAATGTCATCTACTTCATGCTCATTATGACCAAAAACAATAAACTGCCATACTATAAAAGGGGTCTTAGACCTTAATTTTTTCTTCCAATGAACTATATTTTTGGTGCCCTCAATTACTTTATTGAAATTTCCACCTATTCGATATTTTTCATAACTACTCTGATTCGTACCATCAATAGAAATGATTAAACGCTTTAGTCCACTCTCAATGGTTTCTTTACAATTATCATCATCAAGGTAATGACCATTGCTTGATGTAGCTGTGTAAATATTCCGTTTTGAGGCATAACCCACCATTGATAAAAAATCTTTGTTAAGATAGGGTTCACCTTGAAAGTAATAGGTGATATAGGTTAACTCTTTGCGTAACTGATCGATGATTGATTTGTTTAATTCTGGAGCAAGCATTCCTATAGGTCTGCTAAAAGATCGAAGACCACTGGGACACTCTGGACATCTTAAATTACAACTCGTTGTAGGTTCTATTGAAATAGCTATCGGATAACCACTGTGGTAATTTTTTTTCAATCGTTTACTAATGTGATAACTTAGAAATATTTTGAGAGCATTAATAAAACGTGTAGGAGTGAGGGTCTTCAGATAATACAGCCCGTCAATTACAATTGCTTTCTTAGACATTAAATTAAATATGCTCTTTTTCTAAAAAAATACAGCGTACTTAAGGTTGCAAAAAATAAGTAACTAAAATTAATAACCCAACCCGAAAGACCAAGTCCTAAAAAATAAAAGCTACCCATAATAACAAATATGTTTCCTCCGAGAAATAAATGCAACCCTAATTTTTTCCTTTGTCTAAGGAAAACACTTCCAAAAAGAGCAACAATACAGCCAATCATACGGACCAAACTTAGCTTCTTATACATCCTCTCATTTAGATTGTACTCAAGATCAAAAATAAATTTATCAAACGTATCATCTAATGTTGGGTTATTTGAATTTTCTTTTTGAAATTCAAGGGATTCTAATAAACTTTCTCTTAAAAAATTTATGCTCTCAGGATGACGATATGATTCAATGTTGCTAGCTATAACAAATGATAATATTAACGTTATCACAAAGCCTAAAATTGAATATGATTTGGTTATCCCCATTTAGGGCAAATCTAACCAAAATCAACCTGCAAAAGTGACACTATAATTTTAAAATTAATTTAGTGTAAAAACCTAGTCTAAATAATTTCTCCAACAATAATTATAATGGTCGCTAACCATCCCAATTGATTCCATATATGCCATGCACGTAACGCTTCCAATAAACTTAAAACCGTGACTTTTCATATCTTTCGACATCATGTCACTCTCAGGTATCTTGGTCTTTATGTCATCCTTTGTATGAATCTCAATAAACAATGTCTGATAGTTCGTGAATTTCCACACATAGCTATCAAACGAACCAAATATGCTCTGAACTTCTAAAAATTTTTGAGCATTATTAATAGCCGCTAAAATTTTTGCTCGATGCCTAATAATGCCAACATTGCTCATTAAGCTTTTAACCTTAGATTCGTCATAATTTGCTATTTTTCTTGCGTCAAATTGATCAAAAGCTAGTCTAAAATTTTCACGTTTTTTTAATATCGTATGCCAGCTTAATCCCGCTTGAAACGTCTCAAGAAATAAATACTCAAATAACAAATTATCATCATGACAAGGAACACCCCACTCTTCGTCATGATACTTAACATACAATTCATCTTTTAAGCACCATTCACATCTTTTTTTAAGATTTAGAGCATTATTTTTTGTCATAAATCAAAACTACATGATTAAAACTGAAAATAAATAAAAGGCTGAATTTCTGCAGACTTTGCCTGATAAATTAAAAAAATCAAAAGACTAATCATCAGCACTTGAATATAAATCGGTGTGCTTGAAAAAGACTTTTTTAAGTATAGTTTGAATTTAGACGGCAACAAATGAATTACAAAGCCAAATAATATGAAAGAAAATGGCTTCCAATAACCCTGAATGCGACTTGATATTTCGGTTAAATCAAAATCATAAAAAATTTGATGAATCATAGACTGAACTGTTTTAATATCAATGGCACGAAAATACATCCAACAAAATGCCACAAAATGAAAAGTTAACAGCATCGACAACAAACTCCAAAGCAAGTTCTTTTTAACTTTCACTACGCTCAACCATAGCTTATGAAAAGCCAATCCAAGACCATGAATTCCACCCCAGATGATGAATTTGAGTGCTGCCCCGTGCCACAAACCACCCAGAAGCATTGTTATCAATAAATTGATGTATGTTCTAATTTTACCCTTACGATTGCCCCCAATTGAAATATATAAATAGTCACGAAGCCACGTAGAAAGTGAAATATGCCATCTACGCCAAAATTCTGTAATACTCTTTGATTTATATGGGTTATTAAAATTAATGGGCAGTTTAAAACCAAGAAGAGCTGCCAAACCAATGGCCATATCAGAATAACCAGAAAAATCGCAATAAATCTGAATCGAGTATCCATACACAGCGATTAAATTCATGAACCCACTGTAAATTTCAGGATTATCAAACACTCGATCTACAAAATTGACGCTGATGTAATCGCTAATTACAACCTTCTTTACCAAGCCCGTTGCAATTAAAAAAACTGCGTTTCCAAAACCTTTACGGCTTAAAGAATAGGGCTTATTAATTTGAGGAAGAAAATCGATTGCTCTTACAATAGGACCTGCAACCAACTGAGGGAAAAAGGAAACAAAAAATGCGAAATCTAAAAGACGACCACACGGCTCAATTTTGCCTCTATAAATGTCAATACTATAACTAAGCGTTTGAAAAGTGTAAAAAGAAATACCAACGGGTAAAATGATTTCTGAAACACTAAACTCTGTTTGAAACAAATTATTTGAAAATGAGGCCATAAAATTTAAAGCCTGAATGTTTGAACCCATCAAATAATTTATCGAATCTATGATGAAGTAGGAGTACTTAAAATAAAAAAGCAATCCTAGGTTGGTCATTATACTCAAAAACAAAAAAAATCGCCTTCGCCAACCACTGCTATTAAAAATTTTAAACCCAAAAATATAGTCTAGTATAGTGCTAATTAGAAGTAATATAAAATAGAAACCACTGCACTTGTAGTAAAAAAACAAACTAAATGCTAATAGATATCCATTCCTAATCCTATTGTGTTTATGAATCAGTGCATAAAACCCAAACATGATTGTGAATAGCATCAGAAAAAGATATTGACCAAACAATAATGGTTTATCCAGAGAAAAGCTAAATATGTTATCAAAACTAATCACGGGTTAAAATCACGTTCGTAATGATACATTATAGCTTTGTAAAGCAACTCTCCTTGTTTTTCATATCCTTCTTTTGTAAAATGGATTAAATCTCTCCTTGCTAGAGATTCGTTTTGCCAATCTAAAATAGAATTTTTTCCACCCATAATTTGATACAAATCCCATAGAGCAACATTTTCTTCATCAACTATTTCATATAAAACACTACATAATTTTTCTACATTTTTATTCGAATATCTTCGTCTAAAAAAATGATCTGATGGTGTGGTAATTAATATAGACATGTTGGGATCTTGTCTTTTAATTCGATGAATTATTTTTTGAAAATCCTCTTTCACGCATTCCGAACAAAACTTACTTGAATAGTTATAGCAATCATTCGTTCCAAAACTAATAATGGTCAACTTAGCATTTAAATCTACAATCTGAGTTTGAAAATTTAAACTTCTCAAATATTGAGATGCCGTTGCTCCATTTACCCCCATTGAATGATAAAGAACTCCACTTGAGTCATTTGCTAAAACAATACCTTGTAGGCTGGGTTTACTACTGGTTGAGTGTGTCGACTTAAATCTAATTTCGCTTAATAAATTATCTGACTGAATGAGCGTTTGATTGTTGTTTCTATCCCAGTAAATTACATTAGAATCAGATATAGGTAAAAGTGTTCCAAACTCGTCTAAAACAATGACTTTACTGAATGTATACTCTCCTTTTTCTGAAACTTTAATGGACAACTCTGAATTAGGGTGAGGTATAGCAGTATAGCCTACTAAGCCGATTTTGTTTGACTCAAAATCTTTTTTTACTGAACAATAACCCCATTTGCCATCATAATCAAATTTTACATCATTTGGACCATAGCTGTCCGCTAGTTTATATGGAAAAACAATACCTCTACCTGCATTTCCAAAGTCTTCTTGAAATAAAGTTCGAATCCTGCCTGTTAAATAATTTGCTTGAATATGTGAATCACCGATATGAACAACAGATACAACTTTCCTATCATTAACTTTTTTAATATCTGATAACTCTTCAAAAAAGCCATGCAAAGATTGGACATTAACTATTTTATTTTTAGATGAGTCAATGCCTTCAGAAATCGGTGTCGTAAAAAATAAAAATGATAAAATATAATTTAGCATCAATTATATTTACCGTTATATAGCTTACGAATATCTCCTACTAACTTTTTAACTTCTTGCTCTTGATCTTTTTTACATATTAAAAGAGCATCTTTAGTATCTACTACAAAACACCCATCTAAACCTTTTATAACTACTAGTTTCTCTTTTTCAGAAACAATAAGATTATTAGCTGCATCTACAGCATGAAGATTTACATTCAAGGTTGTATTCAACTCATCACCCTGAAGGTTCTCATGAACGCTTTTCCATGTTCCCAAATCACTCCAGCCAAACTCTGAAGGAAGTACATATACATTTTCTGCCTTTTCTAATATTCCATTATCAATTGAAACACTTGGTATATTTGTATAAATTCTATCAATGTGCTGTTTTTCTAAAGGAGTATTGTACACTCCTTTGGCTTCAGAAAAGCTTAAATTTAGTTCAGGCAAAAAATTATTTAATGCTTTAAGAATGGTTGGAACACTCCAAACGAACATTCCACTATTCCATAAAAACTCACCACTTTCTAAAAACTTTTCGGCTAATTCCAATGGTGGTTTTTCAGTAAATGTTTTTACCTTATTTATTCCCTTTAGCTCCTCATTAGGCTCATACTGAATATAACCATAGCCCGTATCAGGTCTATGAGGCTTTATACCTAACGTTACTAAAGCATCATTTTCTTTTGCATAATCATGTGCAGTTAAAATTTGGTTATTGAATTCATTAGTGTCTTGAATCAAATGATCGCTTGGAGCAACAATTAGAACACCATTCTTAGATATTTCCGAAATTTTATTTGCAGCATATGCAGCACATGCAGCTGTATTCTTACCTAAAGGCTCTCCAAGTATCTGATTGTCAGTAACTAAAGGAAGTTGTTTCTTTACTAAATCAACGTAGCTTTGATTAGTAATAATAAATATGTTTTCTTGAGGAACAAGATTTAAAAATCGATTATAGGCGTCTTGAATTAATGTTTTTCCTGTACCTAAAATATCAACAAATTGCTTAGGTCTTGTCTCCCGACTTACTGGCCAAAAGCGACTACCAATACCTCCAGCTAAAATCACTACATACGTATCATTTAATTTGCTCATAAAACTCCTTCTCTAATCAAATCCTGTATATGTACCATTCCTATAGGCCTATCGCCATCTGAAAGCACAATATGATTTATCTTATTTTTCTTTAAAAAGTTCACCCCATTGATTGCTAAATCATCTGAAAGCATTGTTTTGGGTTGAGGTGTCATAATTTCTTTAGCTTTAAAATGTTTTCCGCGAAGTACATTGGCTGCCATATCAGATCCTCTATTTAACATCCTTCTCAAATCTCCATCTGTAATTATACCCACTATTTTTGATTTATCTAATACCAAAACAGCCCCCATCCTTCCTTCAGTCATAGCCAAGATACATGTCGGCAAGTTATCTTCTTGGTCAACGACAGGAAGTGTATTTTTACTCGCTATTTCACCTAAAGTCAAGTATAATTTCTTTCCTAAAGCCCCTCCTGGGTGATACTTGGCAAAATCTTCAGATTTAAAATTCCTACACTTAATTAAAGCTACTGCCAAAGCATCACCCATAGCCATTTGAGCAACTGTGCTTGTTGTCGGAGCAAGATTATTTGGACATGCTTCTGCATCTACAGTAGTATCTAACAAGAAATCACAATTTTTAGCTAAAAATGATCCCAAATTTCCAGTCATTCCAACCAATTTATTGCCCGCATTTGAAATTAATGGAACTAATGCAATTATCTCAGGACTATTACCACTTTTAGATATGCATATCACGATATCTTGATCTTGAATCATGCCAAGATCACCATGAATGGCGTCAGCAGCGTGCATAAAAAGAGCTGGTGTACCTGTGCTATTGAAAGTAGCTACCATCTTTTGACCAATTATTGCACTTTTACCAATGCCCGTAACCACAACTCTACCTTTAGAAGCAACAATTTCGCTGACAACATCTGAAAAATGGACATCAAGTAAAGTACTCAATTTGTTGAGGCTTTCACTTTCTAGCAATATGGTATCTCTTCCTATTTTGAGAATATCTTTCGATTCTTCCATGTAATTTGATGCAAATTAAAAAATTATTTCTGCAAGTGATACAAAGAGTATTATATTAGTGACTAAATTCGTTGGATATTCACTAAAAGAAATAATGGCTTCTGAAGTTGTAGATTTAAAAGCTAGTCTCAAAGAGTTTTTTGGATTTGACTCATTCAAAGGAATGCAAGAGCAAGTAATATCCACCATACTTGAAGGACAGGATTGTTTTGTTATTATGCCTACAGGAGCTGGTAAATCACTCTGTTATCAATTACCCGCTTTAATTAGCAATGGTACTGCAGTCATCATATCCCCTCTAATTGCATTAATGAAAAATCAGGTTGATGCGATAAGAGGTTTTGGCGAAAGTGATTCCATTGCCCATTTTTTAAACTCTTCTCTCACAAAAACTCAATCTGAAAAAGTAAAAAGAGATGTGGCTGAGGGACGTACAAAAATGCTTTATATTGCTCCTGAAACACTAAAGAAAGACGAAACAATTGATTTTCTTAGATCTGTGAAAGTAAGTTTTGTCGCTGTTGATGAAGCTCACTGCATATCCGAGTGGGGGCATGATTTTAGACCTGAATATCGAAGAATTAAGCAAATTGTTAAAGAAATTGATGATGTACCCATGGTTGCTCTTACCGCAACAGCAACACCCAAAGTTCAGTTAGATATACAAAAAACACTGAATATGCTTGATGCCAAAGTTTTTAAATCATCCTTTAATCGAGCAAATTTATATTATGAGGTTCTTCCAAAAGGAAGCAAAGCTCAAACCATGAAAGACTTGATATCTTTCATTAACAAAAGAAAAGGGAAAAGTGGTATTGTATACTGCCTCAGCAGAAAAAAAACAGAAGAAGTTGCTGAGATTCTGCACGCAAACGGAATAGATGCCCTACCCTATCATGCAGGTCTAGATGCAAAGACTAGAGCAGGAAATCAAGACAAGTTCTTGATGGAAGATGCCGATGTAATTTGTGCTACTATCGCTTTTGGTATGGGTATTGACAAACCCGATGTTCGCTTTGTTATTCACTATGACGTTCCCAAGTCTTTAGAAGGCTACTACCAAGAAACTGGTCGAGCAGGAAGAGACGGTAAGGAAGGAGATTGTGTTCTTTTTTTCAACCCAAAAGATACTGAAAAATTAGAAAAATTTCTGAAGGACAAGCCTGTAGCTGAACGTGAAATTGGTACTCAATTAATTTCAGAAATGGCCTTTTTTGCAGAATCATCTCAATGCAGAAGAAAATCACTTCTTCACTATTTCGGTGAAAATTTTAACGCTGTCAAATGCGATAAAATGTGTGATAATTGCCGAAGTCCACGAGAAACGGAAGAAGCTGCTGACTCACTTATAGCTGCACTCAAAACTATCCAATTTACAGATGGTAAAGTTGGGTTAAAACATATTATCAATATACTAATTGGAAAAGCCTCACCTGAGGTTAAAGCATACAAACACAACTTAAACCCATTATTTGGTTCTGGTAAAGACAAAAACGAAAACTATTGGAAAACCTTAATCAGATATGGCCAAATTAATAATTTAATCCTTAAAAATATTGAATTATATGGATTGCTTTCTATCAGTAGAGAAGGTGAAAATTACCTAGCAAGTCCTACTCCAGTTCATATTGCCCTTGACAAAGAATATGATGCCATAAGTGATGCTGACTTTGAATCTATTCAACTAGAAGCTGTTTATGACAAAGAGTTGTACGCTAAACTCAAAGAACTTCAAAAAGAAGTTGCTAAAGACATGGGGCTTCCTCCATATGTTATTTTCCAAGAAACATCGCTAGAGGACATGGCATTTAAGTTTCCAATCACAATGAGTGAAATGGAAAATATTACTGGTGTGGGTAAGAACAAAGCGAAAAAGTTTGGCGAACCTTTCATTGAATTAATCTCAAAATACGTTGATGAAAACAATATTGAAAGACCTGATGATTTAGTTTTAAAATCTGTAGTAAACAAAAGTGCTCGTAAAATTCACATTATTCAGAACATCGACAAGAAAGTATCCATTGAAGACATCGCTAAAGGGCAAGGAATGGATTATGAGGAACTAATTGAAGAATTAGAAGCTATCGTGTTTTCAGGAACACAAGTAGACTTGCTTTACTACATTGACGAAATCATAGATGAAGAGGGAAGAGATGAAATTTATGACTACTTTAAATCTGATGACACTGGCAGTATAGATGCTGCTGTAAACGAGTTTGACGGAGAATTTACTCATGAAGAAATGAAAATATTTCAAATTCAATTCATGAGTGATGTTGCAAATTAAAAAAACAACCATAAATTTGCAGCCCTGAAATTGGCTGATGGTGTAACTGGCAACACGTCTGGTTTTGGTCCAGAAGAGTCCAGGTTCGAGCCCTGGTCGGCCAACTATGAAAAAAGGCGAAAGCTTTTTTTCAAAAACATAGTCTAAAGGAACAGTGATTCCAATAGTTTATGATAACTGCTACATGCAGTGAAAGTAAAACAAAGAATATGCCCTCTTTTATAAACAAAGTAAAGATTTTTGCTGGATCTGGATCTCACTCCATCGCAGAAAAAATTGCTAAAGCATACGGACAAAATTTAGGGAGTGTAACCCTGAATAGCTTTAGTGATGGAGAATTTCAACCTTGTATTGATGAAACTGTTCGCGGATGTGATGTTTTTATTATCCAATCTACAATGCCTCCAGCAGATAATACGATGGAATTACTCATGCTCATTGATGCTGCCAAAAGAGCTTCTGCTCATAAAGTGGTCGCAGTAATCCCCTATTTCGGACTGGCGAGACAAGATAGAAAAGATAAACCACGCGTGCCTATAAGTTCCAAAATGGTAGCAAATATTTTAACTGCCGCAGGAGCTGATCGCGTGATGACCATGGACTTACATGCCCCACAGATTCAAGGCTTTTTCGATATTCCAGTTGATCACCTTGATTCAACAGTCATTTTTATACCATACATAAAAAGTCTCCCTTCAGAAAATTTATTGCTTGCTGCTCCAGATGTTGGTGCAACAAAACGTGTACGTGAATTTGCAAAATTTTTAGGTGTAGAAATGGTTATTTGTGACAAAGCCAGAAAACGTGCCAACGAGGTTGCTTCAATGACTATAATTGGTGATGTTAAAGATAAAGACGTTGTCTTAATCGATGATATTTGTGATACAGCAAATACGCTCTGCAAAGCTGCTGCATTGATTAAAGAGAAAGGTGCAAGATCTGTACGTGCTGTATGTACACACCCTGTACTAAGCGGTAAAGCATATGACAATCTAGAAAACTCCGTCTTAGAAGAAATTGTACTTTGTGATACCATTCCAATCAAAAATGGGAATTACAAAAAAATTAAAGTACTCAGCGTTGATAATCTATTTGCAAACGCTATTAGAAGTGTCAGTGAATTTGGTTCTATAAGTTCCTTATTCAATATATCTGACTCTTATCAGAAAGAATTAATTTAAAAAGAATTTAATATTTAGTAAAATGAAAGTAATCGCATTAAAAGGTGATGTAAGAGACGGATTGGGAAAATCCGCCACCAAGAAAGTGAGAAAAGAAGGAAAAGTTCCTTGTGTAATTTACGGTAAAAATGAAAATGTAAATTTTTCGGTTTATCAGGCCGACTTTAAGCATTTAGTATATACCCCTAATACCTACCTTGTACAGGTTTCAGTTGGAGGAAATGTAAAACTTGCTAAAGTACAAGAATTGCAATTTCATCCTGTATCAGAAGATATTATTCATGCAGATTTTTATGAAGTTGATGACAAGAGCCCACTATCCATATCTGTACCTGTTAAGATTGTTGGTAATTCACCAGGAGTAATGGCCGGTGGTAAATTACAGCTGAAAATCAAAAAATTAAGTGTTGCTGGTTTAATCGCAGACCTTCCAGAATTTATTGAAGTTAATATCGACGAACTAGAAATAGGAAAAAGTGTCAAAGTAAAAGACATTCAAGTTGAAAATCTTCAATTGCTTGATTCTGAAAATAATTCAATCGTTTCTTGTGTTGTTACGCGTGCTGCTAGAAGTGCTGCTGACGGTGAAAGCGAAGAGGAAGATGCAACTCCAGAAGAAGGAGAAGCTACTGAAGAAAAAGCAGAAGAATAAATTTAAATTAACAATAACTATAAGCCCTTTTTCTCTGAAGAAGGGCTTTTTTTATACCCCTCACACACCCTTACTAGACATGAATTCATAGGTTCAAATTCGACGCTTAAGTAGTCTTGTATTTTTTGATTTGAAAACTGATTCTTTGAAACACTCGCCCGCACAGTCTCTCTCGTTAACATACCTCTTAATCCGACAAATTCTAAAAACGATATAACCCCATATATCAGATAATAAACAAAACCTTTTACTTCTACAAAAGGGGGCCTTTTATTGAACTCTTTAGCCATTTTTAAGGCTACACTTTTAAAGGTTTTATTTTCTGATACGAGTATAAATCGCTCTCCATTCACATCCGACAAACATAGTTTTTCTACCATTTTTGCTACGTCTTCAACACCTACAAACCCCGTAACTCCCTCACTGAAAAACCAAAATGATTTAAATGCATTTTTGAAAAGCTGATTGGACCCCTTTTCCCAATCTCCATAACCAAGAATAATGCCTGGATTGACCATTACTACAGATAAGCCCTCTTCTTTAGCCCTCCAAATTTCATTTTCTCCTAAATGCTTCGTATAACCATACTGACTATGAGGCTGCTCTGAAGACCATGGTATATCCTCGTTAATAATCTCATTATTATCGTTTTTAGATAACGCAGCTATACTACTACAATAAAGTAATTTTTTGATACTCGAATCGATTGCGGCGTTCACGACATGAGCTGTGTAACCTTGATTCACCCGAATCATTTTTGCTTTGTCTTTTTTAGAATACGAAATCATTCCTGCCAAATGAATAACATAATCGCATTCCTGAAAAATCTCTTGCAACCCATTCACATCATACAACTCACAATCACACCAAACTAGCTTTTCATAATTGTCTGAGGGTAAATTGTAAAAGGGCTTAACTAATTCAAATTCTCTAAATGTTGATTTCGACCGATGTATAGCTCTAACATCATGGCCCATTTTAAGTAAGTGATGAATAATGTGTACACCTAAAAAACCAGTAGATCCAGTTATGGCAAAAATCATGAGATTCTTCGTTTAGTTTTGTAAACCACGAATATATTGAATGCTTGAACATTACTTCAATAAATTGGAATTAGACTTCACATTAGACCAGACAACATTTGGGTCGGTTGTTGATGCTTACATATCCCATTTTCCAAACCTTGAAAAGGCTAGAGTTGCTATAATTGGTAAATCTGAAAGCAGCAATGCTATCCGAAAATACCTCTATCAATTGAGTGAAATAGGTCTTATAAACGATACGATTATTGATCTAGGTAACATGAAAAATCATAAGAATGATCAAGACCATCAATCTGCTCTTTATTTAGTCATCGAAGAATTAAAAAATTTGAACATTGTTCCTATATATATAGGAAACAATATAAATCAAGGATTTTCATTATACCGCGGCATCAAACAAGCATCAAACCAGATGCAAGTAACCTCTATTTCATCAAGGATACCCGTAACTGAAAATCAAATATTACATAAAATTACCAACGATAAATCCGATGATTTATGCATAATCAATGCCTTAGCCTATCAAAATCATTTCGTAACCTCTGAAGAAATAAATTTAACAAAAAATAAGAACTATAAATTACTGAGATTGGGTAATCTCAAAAGCAATATTGAAGAAGCTGAATTGTTCTTGAGAGATTCCAATTTGGTTCTCTTTGACATCGATGCTATTCGACATGCTGACGCTCCTGCTAAAGAATCAATAAACCCTAGCGGATTAACAAGTGAAGAAGCTTGTCAAATAGCTAGATACGCTGGCATGAGTGACGATAATAACTGCTTTGGGCTTTTTGGATACATCCCCAATTTAGACGATAGGGAGCTAACTGCTGCTCTCTGTGCCCAAGTGGCTTGGTATTTTGTCAACGGATTTTATAGCCGAATGAATGATAAGCCTAACAAACACCCAGATTTTATGAAGTACCGATGTGATTTTAGTGATCGTGATACCCCCATATTATTTCTAAAAAGTAAACTAACGTCGCGATGGTGGATGAAAATTGAACACCCTGCAGATCCAAATAATTCAAACCTAACATTAACCATACCTTGCTCATATGAAGACTATTTGATTGCAGCAAACGGAGAAACCCCAGAAAGATATTTGGATGCTCTACAGTCTCTAAAATAAAAAAGCCAAAAAAGCGTTTTATACTTTTACTACAATGAACAAATCAACATTTTTATTTATCATTCTTTAATCACTTGTTCTCACGACGATTTCGTGCTCTAGTATTAAAAGTTGTAATAAAAAGAATAAATCAAGAGTGGAAATGGGTTGGATGTAAATCACCCCTATTATTACATCAATTCGCTAAATTTTATTCGATTTTCAAAACAAAACACCGACTTGCATTGTATTATCTTTAGCATAATTAGCTAAAAAGATGATTAACACATTGAGTATTAAGGATTTAGAGAATATTAGTGGTATAAAAGCCCATACTATTCGAACTTGGGAAAAAAGATATTCAATCTTTGATCCTAAGCGAACTCCCACTAATATTAGATATTATGGTCACGACGACTTGAAAAAATTACTCAACTTGGTTTCTGTTCTTGATAATGGCATGAAGATAAGCAAGGCTAGTGCATTATCAGACGAAGATCTTAATCGTAAAATTGAAGAGTTAGAAAAA
>JAHEGS010000195.1 GCA_024645005.1 Bacteroidota bacterium | reverse complement strand
ACAAATCAGAGGTTGTTTTGTATGATTCTCTATCTATAAATCTAAATAGGTTAACCACGGATACTTTTGATTTTGGTGTATTGGATTTTAATGTTGTGGGTGATTATTATTTAGAGGTTGTGAATCATTCTCAAGTAGAGGATAAACCTAATCATTTGGACACATTATATTATAATTATGTAGTTCGATATCAAAATGACATAAGCCTTTCCCAACATTTAATTCCTAAATCTCAAGACACTTTAGAGTTAAATGAGGTTGTATTCCCATCTGTTCAGGTCACGAACAATGGTATTGATACGTTCAATAATCTGGAGGTATGTGTTGTTATTAAAAATTCATCAAATGAAGTTGTTTATAGAGATAGTTTTGATTTGAGTCAATTACCACCCAATAGAGCGAGTAATTTTAATTCCATCCAACAATGGTCTACTGAAATATCTGGGAATTACACCATGCATTCATGGTTGAAATCATCAGATAATAATGTCCAAAATGATACGCTAGTTACCTCATTCATAGTTGTGAAGAGGAGGGATGCTCTTATTAAGTCGATTGTTTTTCCTAACGAGGATTTGTACAAGCAACAGCTATATAAGCCTGTTGTTGAGATTAAAAACGATGGTTTGGATGATCTTTTGGGAGTTAACTTGTCTTGTATTGTATCGGTTGATGGTACTACTATTTACAGTAAAATTAAGATCATAGCCATCACCTCAGGGCAGTCTCAAATAGTAGAGTTTGATAGTACATTATCTTATAATCAAGAGGCTTTAGCAAAAGCTACATTTGTAATTGAGGCAAACAATGATCAAGTGCGTAGGAATGATACAATGGTAAATTTATTTAATTTTATTCAAGGATTAGGTGTTGATGAATACATTCAATCTAATGTCATTGCTTACCCAAACCCATTTAAAAACTACATAAAAGTTTCTTCAGAAAAGCTAATATCAAGTGTGAGATTAATTGATATGTTTGGTAGAGTTGTATATCAAGATAAGGATGTAAACCGATTGATGGTCAAATTTGATGTAGATGTTCAGAAAGGATTCTATATCCTGGAAATTCATTCAGGTGATGAATGGTATAAATTTCCAATTACTAGAGAGTAACAGACCTAATTTTTAATTTAAGTTGTATCTTTTTTCAATTTGATGGAACTTTTCCTCTTTGTTGTAGAATTTAATCCTAACAGAATCTATACTCTCGTCTAATGGAGTTCTAACGTAGTATACATCTGTCGGGGTTAAACCTTTGAGTGTATTCGCTTTTTTTAGATATTTCCAAAAACCCAAGAATGTTCTACTTTTATAATAAAATAAGTCCATTGATTCTGATGAGCCACCAAAAATGACAATTTCCTTTGGATTTGAACTTAAAATATACGGTTTGGTTGTCTTCAGATTAAGATAATTTTGATATTCATAAGCTACATCAAATCGGGCGATGCCATATCCTTTTATCGAATCGGGAGAGTCATTCTGATTAGCAGTTTGTCGGATTAAATCGTTTATTTCTTTAGGAGATAATTCTGGGAATGCTTGAAGAAGACATGCAACACCTCCAGCCACAATGGGGGTCGAAAAACTAGTGCCATTTCCTTGATAATAAAATCCTGAAGGACTTGAAACGGTTGCTCTCACACCCAAAGCTACTACATCGGGCTTTATGGATTGGTTTGCATTATTACCTCTACTACTGAATCGAGCAGGTTTTCCATTCTTGTTAATGGCTCCAACGGTCAATACTTCTTCTGCATCACCTGGAAATCCAATTTTTTGCCATTTACTATCACCCTGGTTGCCAGCACTATTAAGTACTATTATTCCCTTTGAAACAGCTGTTTTAGCTCCAATACTAATGTATGAAGTTTTTCCATCTAATTGACTGTGATTATAATTCATTTTAGAGTCATCAAATTGATTATATCCTAATGATGATGTGATGATATCAACTCCTAAACTATCAGCAATCTCAGCTGCTTTACACCAATTCAATTCCTCAATAGGATACTCACTTTTTCCATTTTCAGTTTTAAATAACGTGAGCTTAGCAAGTGGTCCACTTCCGATAAATTTCCCTTTGTCATATGCTCCTAATGCAGATGCACAAGCTGTTCCATGAGTATCAAAGTCACTCAATGTATTGTCTAAATTTACTAAGTCATAACCAAACATTAACTTATAGTTGGCTTGATGTTTAATAAATCCAGGAATTTTGGTAATATTTTTAAACCCAGCGTCAAAAACAGCAACATGGATGTTATTGCCATTGAACCCTTTTTTGTGTAGGTCTATAACCCCAATTTGCTGATTTTGTTGAAATGATTTTCCATAGTCTTTTTCAGTTAAACCTAATGTTTCCATCGAACTTACCTTTAATTTTAAAATGGGTTGATGAAAGTTAACAGGTTCCCTTTTGCTATTGGGATTTAATGAGCCAACATAGTTAATCTGTGATATAAATGGGAGACTATCTAATAATTCTACAAATGTTTTGGAAGATTCAATAACAACTCCGTTTGACCATTTTAAAGCGAATCTAACGGTAATGCTGTCAAATTGGTTCAGTCTTTTGAGGTATTCAGTCTTTACAGGATAGTCATTGTAATTCAGTGATATATTGTATTTGTCTCTACGTTCAATTGCTTTCTGACTTAATAATTCATGAATATGATAACTCGTATCCTTGTCAGTAAATTGAATGTAGAAAGCTTGATTTAAATTCTGTGAAAAACCAAGATAAGTGAAAAATTGGCAAAGAATAAGCCCAATCCTACCAGTTGCTCTGAATGAAGGTTTTTGTGTATTCGATTCCATTTTTATATTTTCCAGGCTGTGTTTTAATATCAATAAATTTTCGTTTTATAAGACCTAAACCACGAGCATATACTTCTTCTTCAAAATGGGTAAATATGATGTCTTCTTGATCTGCAAGTTTAACAATTACAGTTTCATTGAATAAACTATCCTCTATTTGATAGGGTATATCTGTGTTTTTGTAATAGCCATATTGAATGTCTTGAT
>JAHEGS010000193.1 GCA_024645005.1 Bacteroidota bacterium | reverse complement strand
GCTCTTCAAAGTGGTAGACGAGATGTTATTGTGGTTGCCTCTGTGAGTTGTATCTATGGTGCAGGAAACCCAAATGATTATGAAGATAGCATCATACGATTAACAAGAGGACAAAAAATAGTACGAAACAACCTCCTTCATGCTTTAGTAGACAGTTTGTATTCACGAACAACAGGAGATTTTCAACGAGGAACATTCAGAGTAAAAGGAGACACTGTAGATATATTTTTAGCCTATAATGATATTGCAATACGAATTAGTTTTTTTGATAATGAGATTGAGGATATCGAATCCATTGATCCATTGACGGGAAAAAGACAAAAAGTACTTGAAGATGTTGCCATTTTTCCTGCTCAGTTATTTATAACCCCAAAAGATCGTCTGAATAATGCTATCAAACACATCCAAGATGATATGGTCAATCAGGTTGAATACTTTAAAAGTATTGGAAAACCATTGGAAGCTAAACGCCTTCAGGAACGAACGGAATTTGATATGGAAATGATGCGAGAATTGGGTTATTGCAGTGGCATTGAAAACTACAGTAGATATATGGATGGTCGTTCTCCTGGTCAAAGACCTTTTTGTTTAATTGATTATTTTCCGGATGATTTCTTACTCATTATTGATGAAAGTCATGTTACACTTCCACAATTACGAGCAATGTATGGAGGAGATCGAAGCCGAAAAATTAATCTGGTTGACTACGGATTTAGACTCCCAGCTGCACTAGATAATCGTCCACTTAAATTTGAAGAATTTGGTCAAATTACAAACCAAGTGGTCTATGTAAGTGCCACACCAGCTGATTACGAAATCAGTGAAAGTGAAGGTGTTATTGTTGAACAACTGATTCGTCCAACTGGACTTTTAGATCCTATCATTGAAGTCAAACCTTGCTCCAATCAAGTAGATGACTTATTAGAACAAATTGATGAACGGATAAAAATGGGTGACCGGGTGTTAGTCACTACACTTACCAAAAGAATGGCTGAAGAACTAGATAAGTACATTCGAAACCTAGGAATATCTGCTACCTATATCCATTCAGAAGTGAAAACATTGGATCGAGTAGAGATACTAGACCGACTAAGAGCTGGTGACATTGATGTACTTATTGGTGTTAATCTATTGAGAGAGGGTTTAGACCTTCCTGAGGTAAGTTTAGTCGCTATTCTAGATGCTGACAAAGAAGGATTTTTAAGAAGTGAGAGAAGTCTAGTTCAAACAGTAGGTAGAGCTGCACGAAATGTTAACGGTAAAGTAATTATGTATGCTGATAAGATAACTGAAAGCATGAAAGTCACCATCGAAGAGACCGAAAGAAGAAGATCACTTCAAATAAAATACAATCAAGAAAACGGCATTAAACCCGAGACAATTATTCGTAGTAAACAAACAGTCTTTGATAGGTCTCAAGATGAAAAGTCATCACTAGAAAAAATTACAAACCCCTATCATAAGATAAATAATTATGAAATGGTGGCTGACCCTTTAGTTGAATACCTAGATGAAAATAGTCTTAGAAAAGCAATAGAAAACACGAAAACTATGATGCTTAAAGCTGCCAAAGAAATGGATTTTATGGAAGCCGCTCGATTACGAGATAGCATGAGTGAACTAGAAAATAAATTAAAAGAAATTCAATAAAATAAAGCCCTTATGAAATTTAAAATAGCATTCTTCATTTTACCTGTCATTATGAGTTCATGTGTGACTCAACAAAAAATAAGCTGGGAGACTGGTGTCACTGAAGCTACCATAAAATTACCCGCTGAAACAAAATCCATTAGTGTTTTGAACAGAGTAAGACTTGGATACTCATTCAATAATACTGGACTGAACCCCAATATCCCTGACTTCATGGTAGCTTGTATTAACAATTTCAAAAATCAAGTTAGAAGGCAGAAATTTCTGTCCGTATCAAATACACAAGAAAAATATAAAAAGAAAGCCGATGGGCAATTCCCCGACACACTTAATTCAAATGAAATCATAAGTACAGGAATTGGCAACGATATTATCGCTTCTCTTGAAATGTTAGACCAAAAAATAAGTGACACATACACCATTGATATCAGACGTGAAAATTTGGGTAACAATACCTACAAAGAAGTAGACTACATCATAGGCAAACGAACAATTGAAGTAAAAACAGGATGGCGACTATATAACGCTAAATCTGGTACTCTGATTGACCAGTGGGCACAAAATAAAACATACTTTTATGAGGCTGAATCCATTGATAGATCAAGAGCTACCTTACTCTTAAATTCAAATTACAGAAGAGAAATGGCTAACCTAGGTGCTGAGCTAGGAAGACAATATGCTCAACGAATTTCGCCTACAAAACATTTACGAACACGAAATATATATGCATCTGGTAATCTATATCTTGAAAATGGTGCACGAGCTGCAGCTCAAGAAAAATGGAAGGACGCTAAAGAAACTTGGCTTGAAGGAACAGAATATGAGGTGAAAAGAAAAAAATTAGCTTATCTCTATCATAACCTAGCAATTAATGAAGAGAGAAAAGGAAACATTGAAAAAGCACGGGAATATGCAAGACTTGCTGCTAATCAACACCCCGTTGGGGTGAAGACTCAGAGTAAAGTCGGATTTTAACAAATTTACTTTGTGCCTCCAATACCTGATCGATGACTGGTGTCTCCCGTGTCCACTAGATCGGTTAGACTCATTTCTAGTGCTTTTCTACTCAAACCCGTAGTTCTAGGATTAAATTGATGTAATCTCCTCATTTGATTACCAATTAATTCAGAAGAATCTTTGAGAATTGCAACATCATTCACTTCTCCTTTTTCACTCATCAAGAAACCAAAAGTTCTAGCCATTCCACAATTCGCAATAAAATCTGGAATGACAGCAATATTAGCATCAGCATACATTGAAATTTCTCCCATGAATATTTCTGGGTCTGCAAAAGGCACATTAGCACCACAACTAATTACTTCACATTGTCCATCAATTAGAGAAGTAACTTGGTCTTTACTAATCAAACGACTAGCAGCTCCAGGTAT
>JAHEGS010000079.1 GCA_024645005.1 Bacteroidota bacterium | reverse complement strand
CCCAAAAGACCCATTAATGAAGTGATGATGGGGACCAATGGTGAAAGTAAAATTATTCCTCCTTTGGTCATTCCTCCTCATAAAATTACCACACACACGTCATTTCTTGAAATACCTCAAGACATTAGTATTCTTACCGTAAATCCACACATGCATTTATTGGGCAAGCATTTCAAAGCTTATGCAGTCGACCCCAGTGGTGACACCATCCGATTGATTCACATTCCAAAGTGGGATTTTAGGTGGCAGTATTTCTATACATTCCCGACTATGGTAAAAATTCCAAAAAGAAGTGTTATTTACCTTGAAGCTAGCTTTGACAATACCTCAGACAACCCCAACAACCCCTACAATCCGCCTCAAGAAATTAGAGAGCGATTTGAATTTGGCGGAGCAGGCATGAGGACTACAGATGAAATGTTGCAATTCATCATTACATGGCTTCCCTATCAAGAAGGGGATGAGAACATCCGTTTGGATCTTTAAACAAAACCCCCTTTTTTACTGTTTTTTATTAAAATGTATTTAAGCAAACAGGACATTCAATCCATGCAAAAAGTTGAACGACTCAACTTAATCAATTCACTTTCTGGTGTCAAACCTGCCAATTTAATTGGAACTAAAGATCAAAACGGAAACGAAAATTTAGCTATTTTCAGCTCGGTTGTTCACCTGGGAAGTAATCCTGCTCTTTTTGGATTTATCCTAAGACCTCAAGGCGAAGTTCGTCGTCATACACACGAAAACATTATTTCAAGCGGAATTTATACCATCAATTTTGTAACAACAGACTTTATTCAAAATGCTCATTACACTTCGGCCAAATTTGATTCTACTACCAATGAATTTGAAAAGAGTGAACTGACACCCATGTATATTGATCATTATGATGCTCCATTTGTAAAAGAAAGCCCAATCAAAATGGGGCTTCAATTTGTAGAGGAGATTCCCATTAAATCAAATGGGACCACCCTCATGGTAGGTCAAGTTGAACATGTCTTGATGCCAGACGGGACCTTGAACGACAACGGTCACCTTGATCTTGGTACCCTAAACGTTGCTGGAATTTCAGGTTTAAATACCTACTACAGCTTAACAAAAAAAGATCGGTTTCCATACGTTCGTAAAAACTTTTCACTTGAGGATTTAAGAATGGGATAATTAATTATCGATTGGCCTAACTCCCAAAAATATATGATAGCTTAACATATAGATTTCTGGGTTGACCTGATATAATTCCTGGACCGGGATAACTCAAAGCTCTTCGTGTAAAATAAGCCTTATTGAGGATATTATTGACAGAAAATTTTACCTGAAAATGCTTGTATTCATATCCCATGGAGTAATCATGTATCGAGAATGAAGGTACTATACCACGGGTTGCATCGCTCACACGAATGCTATTATTTGCATCCGTATATTGCATATCCTGATGATTAAACTGATATGAAGCATACCATTTCTGATAGCGAATGATTAATCCAGCTCTGAGCAAATGAGGAATCACATATTCAAGTTGTTTCCCCTTGAATGACGAAAGTCCTTGGGTATACTTCCCATCAATGAAGCTATAGTTGACAAATGATTCAATATGCCAATTCAAGTTATTTACTTTCATTAAATCCAAGAAGTTAAATCTTACATAAGACTCTATTCCTCTACTAAATGCTTTACCAATATTCGTTCGAAATGCAGTCAATTGCTTGGCTCCATTTTGCTCCACTACGGTCTCCGAAATCCCAATTCTATCCTGATAATTAAGGTAAAATAAACTAAAATCAAACCAAAAAATCTTCGGGATAAGATATCCTCTAAATGTAAGATCTATATTGAATCCTGACTCGTCTTTTAAATTGGAATCTACTATTAAATTGGGATTAGAAATACTCATATCGCTAAAATTAATAGAACGATAGTTTTGAGTAATATTGGCTAATATCTCACCTCGTTTATATTTTTTACTAACCCCCAACCCCAGAAGTGGAAATTGACGAAAATAAGAACGTGAAACAGGAATCATATCCTCGAAGATTAGACGCCCCCCAGAAATTAATCTATTCTTATAAAATCCATTAGCATTGGTTTCTATTGCCTCCCATCGAATACCAGGTATGATTGAAACTTGGTGGGGTAAGCGAATGATGTTTTCTGCAAATAATGCTGTATTGAACCCTGGATGTTTGTAATCAGATACCCCCACACTCTCTAGATTAATGAAATTAAAATCAGCATCCTCTCCCTTCTCGGCGAATCCTTGGCGACTCCAATTATACCCTCGATATGCTCTTACCCCTACCAAAAAAGTAGATGGATTATTAAAAAATGTATAGTGATTTAAAAAACGGCTTTCCATACCCCAATTATTAAACTTACCAATGATTAAATCGCGTTCCCTGTCTGCATCTGGCCTATTAGGTCTATTGAGATCTCCAACTGATTTTCTGTTGGCATCTAACACAAAAAATCGAATATTCAACCGTTGCTGTTTTGCAAATCTTTTATCCCAAATAAAAGCATATAAATTCCACTCCACAGCAAACCAATTTCGTAAACGTTTAGCTTGGTAGGGATTCATTTCAAATTCTATGTCAGTCAATCCCCCAGGTTGCTGAGCTAAATAGTTCATGCGAGTGTATTGAAGTTTAATCTGCGACTTTTCAGAAGGACGATATGCTAAAGAGGCATAACCCGTATTTTGATAAAATTTTGCATTAGGTATAAAACCATCTCCTTGTTTTCTTTGAAAAAATCCATAATAACTCCACTTATTTTTTCTTCCACCCACGCTTGTGAAGCTATTTAAGAAGCGATAAGATCCCCCTGTTAGACTATGCCTTATCAATATTGGTGTTTCCTCCTGTTCTTTGAGTTGATAATCTAAAAGGCCCCCAAAATGAGGTCCACTCTGCAAAGCTGAAGCACCTCGGATTAAGCGAATTTGATCAATTGCCTCTGCTGGTGGCACATAATATGACTCTGGATAACCCAATGCGTCTGCACTAATGTCGTACCCATTCTGCCTCGTATTAAAATTGCTAGTTCTATTTGGACTTAAACCCCTACTACCAATATTAATTTGGATACCTGATGCATCATTCTCCCAGATATTTAATCCAGGAATACGATTGAAAAGTTGCCGGGTATTATTGTTAGCTAAATTCATACTTCGTGAATCAGGCAAAATCAGCTCTGTTTTTTTAGCTGCAAATATTTCTGTCCCAATTACTTGACTCAAACTGTTCTCTGCTCTGGAACCTAAGACATCCACTCGATTTAACTGAACACCTAACTCAGGGACTTGTATAATCAATGAATTATCACCCAACTTTAAGTAGATATTACCCCTAATCTCATTTTCTAACAGTTTTAAATGATAGTCGTAATCTCCAGGTTGAAGCTCATCAATTTGTGTATTTTGAGCATTAATTGAGTAATTAGTATCACTCAAATAAAAGGTAGCTTTGACATTTTCTAATCCATCTATTCTCAACAACAAAGAAGATTGTGCCCAACATAGACAGCCCAAAAATAAAAATGATATAGAAGTCCAACGTCTCATTTTAAGTCTCTAGCAATAATGAATGGTTTATTTCCCCAATCATCATTCTCTGTTAATAAATCAATATTAGGATTGATATATCGCTGAGAGGTTCGTCCATTGATTGTCATGAATGAATTCACATACACTTGAGGATCAGAAACGAGATCCTTGTTTTCATGAGCAATATGCTGAGCAAATTGAAGCATAAAATCAGGTTGGATAGCCATTTGTTTCTCTTGAAATGAAGTAAGGTATTGCGTATTATCAATTTCCATAAATCGATTAGTGGTTTTGTCTTTCAAGATGAATGTTGCAATCCCCGCCTTTTCGACCAACATTACTCTCCACCCAAACCGATAGCCAATTTCTGTAACATACGTACTCCCCGCATAAACCATATGACGGAGAGGAAGTAGAATTTGAATTAAAAAATATAGCCCCAAAAAAAAAGTCAGTATCTTTTTATGATTAACAATGAAAAACTGCTGATTTCCATTTGATGAAACCCTATAAAGCCTTTGATGAAATTGATCACTAAAGAAGATTAGATTACTGGTTATCATTAACCATGGAAATATGCCAATGTTGAATAATATGTATGTCATAAGATGAAATACAACTACGGTGACGAATGCATATGGTCGAGACTTTTTCCAACATAAAAAATAAAATATGGTGCAATCGTAAAATGCTCCAAACCAACTAAAAAAGTAAGCTAACTCAACATGTTTAAATAGTCCTCCAACAAATGGAAGGTCTTGATGTTCTGGCAACCAAATTCGAAGTGGTAAGGCGTGAAAAATCCAGTCTGAATTCAATTTAGCAATGCCAGCATAGGTATACACAATCCCAATCTGAAGCATAATCATCCAGATAAAAAATTGAGGAATTGTTGTCTTTGGTTTTACGGCACCCCTCCACACATCCAAAGAGAATGCTCTATTTGCAGGTGTTAGCAATAATAAAAAACCCAGCAAACCAACCAAGTAATGGTGATTGAGGTAGTTTGTCGCATCAACCAACTCAAAATAGGTAAATATGCAAAGAAAAATGGCAAGAGACCACCGATAAAAGAATCCAATTACAACAAACATCGCAGTTATAATCATTACAAAAAATAAAGGCTTGATGTATTCTTGAGAACACATATCAACCCATTCAAAATTGTAATATTTAAAGAAAAAAGTGGGTTGAATATATAGCTTTTCAACCCACCCTTGCATCCAAAAACGGATGGAGGTAAAAAACATCAATCCCCCAAAAAGGATACGAAATGTAACCAAGGGATAAATACTTCTTTCTTTATTAATCATAGACTACATATCACCTCGATAGATTTAATCTGAATCACTGGGATTATCCACATAAGTAATGGGGATACACATCACACTTGGCATATCACTTTTCAAATAGATGACTTGTTCAGATAGTGCATTATAGGCATCAATGACATTTTGTTTGTCATCATCCACACTTTCCTGAAGTGTTTCTTCAATCGCATTAATTCTTTCAAGAGCAATACCATACTGATTAATAATCACGTCTGCCAAACTCACCCCATTCTTGTCAGCTCCAATCGATCTCAAAATCTCCTCCAAACCCTCACCATCTGTCCCATCAAACTTTGTTCCTAAAAAAAGATCTTTTGAAGACTGAATTGCTGTCTTTGCTAATTCAAGTGATTGTCCACTATGATAAGATTCTACCTCTCGGGGGTTGGTAAATCCAAGAGATAAAACACCACTAGGTATACCAATTTTATTCCGTTTTATGTACTCATAGTCTTTATTCAATGTATTGACGAGTAAATTAATAGATTGACCGTCTGTTGTTCCAGTTTTTTGTTTAAACTCATTCGCATATGATTGCCAATTCCCAATCACATCATCTAATTTTTTGTCCATATCATCCAATACTGCTTTAGTGTATATTCCATAAGCATTGTTAATGCTGAATGAGTCTAATATTCCCTCCTCTGAATCTGACAAGCCATACAAGAAAAAATCTAGGAGCGGCAAACCTTTGTTATAATCATCTGGCGAGGAAAAATCCATTTTACCATCTTGAACATCTAACAACACTTTAGATTCATTCAAGGGAAAGTTATTAAACGAACTTACCCAAAAAACATCCTCACCTGGCCCAAATGAGAAAGCACTGACTGTCTGCCACAATTTATAAACAGCTATATATTCCATCCTAAACTGAATCAGATTTTCTAGCTGTGGATTATCAATAAAATTTTCACCTTCTTGGTAGCATTCATCAAATTGCTTGTCATACGATTCAAGTCGAGGTATAATTATCTCATCTGCATAGTTTACAAGTAGAGGAGAAATATCATATTCCGATATGCAACTAGGAGTAAATTTTTGATTATCATCTTTACAAGAGGATAAAAATCCAACAATAGTTAGTACACAAAAAACGGCTATCAACCTGAATTTGGACAAGTGAGGAGTTATCATTTTCTAATTCTACAGAAGATCTTTGATATCATCTAACCCATAAGTTGATGACAATTTATTTTTAGCATTATTCAGCCCATCTAAATCAATGGCATAGAAGTCTAAATCCGCTAACGTTTCTGACGCCCCTAGATTAACTAATACCTTAGACAAATCTGAAGATGTAATGGTTTTATTCGTATTAAATTTTAGGGCATACGCAAAACCATAGGCTTCTGCCAACGCATGACCCTTTATACATATGTCATCCATTTTTTCTAGAGTTTCGTTGATATAATGAATTGCATTTGCTGCAGCTAATTTTTCCATGGCTGCTCTAACATTGGCAATCGCGATATCACGATTTGCTAAATTCCTATTGGTAATGGCTGCTCTACCGGCAATAAAAGCGTTCATCATTTCCTGATTGCATGCCAACAGTTCATTTCTTTTATTAGCATACGATCCCCAGAATAATAAATTGTCTGTAGATGAAGGATAATCCAATGGTACACCCAAATAACCAAAAGCCTCGTCCCAATGATGTTCCATTTTAGTTCCTTTCCCAGGAGTCACTTCTTCGTTATCTACATTCATTTTTGATTCTCCCGTATATACTTCATTAATCTGATACGCTATAAATGCTCCCATAAGCCCTTTTTCAAAAACTTGAGCTTCATCTACTCCATTAGCATTCAACCAATATTTTTTAGCATTATCTTTTGAGGTACTTATTCCTGCTATACCCTGACTATGAGTTTCTCCAGAATTACTGGCTAATACCATACTCTTCAGAACATTTTCAAATTCTAATTGTACGGGCTCAAAAGTTTTACTCTTAATCTGCTTGGAATCTTCATATGTACCTGCCCACCCAGCTTTTGAGGCATCATTAGAAAACATGGCTAAAAGCTTTTCTTCTTCTAATGCCGTTTCTGTAGAAAGTGATGATTTAAAATAGTTTTTCATCTCCAGCAATTGATTTAATCGCTGTGTTTGCCCTCCGTAGGATATGTTATCAAACTCAGCATATGAGGTAGGCACCGCATAGGTATCATCGTTTGTAACTGGGATAGTGTCGTCATCCTTACATGACTGTAAAGTGATTGAAAATAGGGCTATACAGCTTAACAAAAAGTTTAATTTATTATTCATTTTTATCATTTTTATCATTTTTAGTTAAAAAATAGCTCTTCTATTTTTTCTTATTTGAGTGCAAACTTAAACACTATTTTTAATTAGTCTAAATAAATTTAATAAATTTTTGATTTTAATAAATCACCCTATTTTGATCGTTAATCTAGCCAGAAATTACAGTTACACCAAATACCAATCAAAGCCTTAAATTTGCGGCAATGCACAGAACACACACTTGCGGCGAGTTGAGAATTGCTCATGTTGGGGAAGAAGTTACACTCAGTGGTTGGGTACAACGTAGAAGAGATTTTGGAGCAATGACGTTCATTGATTTAAGAGATCGATACGGGATTACTCAATTGAGTTTCAACGAGGAGCTTGACCAGGAATTAAATACAGAAGCTCGGTCATTAGGTCGTGAGTTTGTGATTAAGGTAAAGGGTGCAGTTATCGAACGAAGCAATAAAAATGCACATATCCCTACTGGTGATATTGAAATTCAAGTGCGTGAATTTAAAGTATTGAATGCGGCACTCACCCCTCCTTTTACTATTGAAGATGAAACTGACGGAGGTGAGGAGATTCGTCTAAAATATCGGTATCTAGACTTGCGGAGAAACCCCATGCAAGACAAAATAGTTCTCCGAAGCAAACTCAACAAAGCGGTTCGAGATTATCTGAATGATGCCGATTTTATCGATGTAGAAACTCCTGTTCTTATTAAATCTACTCCTGAAGGTGCTCGTGACTTTGTCGTTCCTAGTCGGATGAATGAAGGACAGTATTATGCCCTCCCTCAAAGTCCCCAAACGTTCAAACAATTGCTCATGGTGAGCGGCTTGGATAAGTATTACCAGATTGTAAAGTGTTTTCGAGATGAAGACTTCCGTGCAGACCGTCAGCCCGAATTTACTCAAATCGATTGCGAAATGAGTTTTGTAGAACGAGACGATGTACTCTCCACATTTGAAGGGATGATTCGTTCTGTGTTTAAAAAAGTTAAAGATATTGACCTTGGAGACATTCCTGTATTGACCTATGATGAGGCCATACGAAGGTTTGGTAGCGACAAACCAGACATGCGTTTTGGTATGGAGTTGATCGATATCGACGAAGTCACCAAAGGAAACGGATTTGGGGTATTTGACAATGCTGATAGCGTAGTTGCAATCAATGTTACTGGTGGTAATGCCTATACTCGAAAACAACTCGATGATTTAACTAACTGGGTCAAGCGTCCTCAAATAGGAGCTTTGGGAATGATTTATTGTCGAGTAAACGAAGACGGAACATACAAATCTTCTGTCGATAAATTTTTTACTCCGGATCAACTTGCAAAATGGGCAGAGGCTTGTCAAAGTCAACCCAATGATCTCATACTCGTATTGAGTGGGAATAAAGACAAAGTCCGAAAGCAAATGAATGAGCTTCGACTTTTTGTTGCAGAAAAAGAAGGACTTCGAGCCAAGGATGAATTCAAAGGATGTTGGGTTGTTGATTTCCCATTGGTCGAATACGATGAAGAAAGTGACAAGTGGCATGCAATGCATCACCCGTTCACCTCGCCCATACCTGAAGACCGTGAATACATGAAATCCAACCCCGGTAGGGTTAAAGCAAATGCCTATGACATGGCTATCAATGGCATGGAAGTAGGTGGTGGAAGCATACGTATCCACGATAAAGAACTCCAAAAACAAATGTTTGACTTACTCGGATTTTCTGAAGAAGAGGCTCAAGAGCAATTTGGATTTCTGATGAATGCATTTGAATATGGAGCACCTCCTCATGGTGGAATCGCATTTGGACTAGACCGATTAGCGGCTATTTTAGCGGGTACTGATTCGATACGTGATGTAATTGCCTTCCCTAAAAACAACATGGGTAGAGATGTCATGATCGATGCACCAGCTCCACTTAACGCTGATCAACAAAAAGAACTTGGCTTGTAATTAGTCCAGCGAAGTTTTATCAAACATGGCCTTTTGATATTCATTGTAGCAGTCTAAAATCACAGGCATAAATTCTTCATTTTGTTCTTTTTCGCCTTGTGCTTTGATGTATTGGTATTCTACTTTTGAGAAACCATTGGTTATCGACTCAGAAAAACAAGAGCAATACTCCTCTGTCTCTTGAGCAAATCGAACAGCTCGCCCCCTTACATCATTAATACACATTTTTTTCAACTGCTCTTTATCTTCAGCTGTCCACTGATTGGTATTTGATAAATAGCCTGTTATTATTCGCGTTATCCCCCACAATACAAATAATCCTATAAACACATAGGTCGCTATTTTTTGTATTCCATTTGACTTCATTTTAAACCACAAAACTCCTATTTTTTATTAAATCATAACTACTTTTGAATGGAATTAATTATGAAATACATCGCTAACTCACCCGAAGAGTATATTAATCAACTACCAGAGGAACGTCAAGACAGCTTCAACAAGCTTCGTAATACCATAATCAAACACCTCCCCTTGGGTTTCGAAGAACGCATGAGCTATGGTATGATTGGTTATGTAGTCCCCAAGTCTCTTTATCCAGCAGGATATCATTGCGACCCCAAACTTCCTCTACCCTTTGTGAATATCGCTTCTCAAAAAAATTTTATTGCTCTATATCACATGGGCATCTATACCGATCCAGAATTGCTCCAATGGTTTCAATCTGAATATGCTCAACAATGCAAATACAAACTAGATATGGGCAAGAGCTGCGTTCGATTTAAAAAGATGGACGATATCCCTTTTGACCTTATTGCTGAGTTAATGGAGAAAATGACTCCAGAAGATTGGATTAATCGTTACGAGTCGGCTTTTAAATAGTTATCTTTTAAGAAATCAACCAATTGAGCGACTGCTAAGCCGCGATGGCTTATCCTTGCTTTTTCAGCTAGAGACATTTCTGCAAAGGTTATCTTGCTACCATTTGGAAGAAAAATGGGGTCATATCCAAACCCTTTTTCTCCTGATTTTTGCAGGGTAATTTCTCCCTCACATATCCCCTCAAATTCATAAAAAATACCATCTAAGCACAATGATATGCAGGTTCTAAATCGAGCCTTTCGATTAGATTTATCAGATAAATTGTGCAATAGTAAATTCATGTTATCATTCGCATCTTTTTGTGCTCCTGCATATCGAGCTGAATAAACACCCGGTTCGCCGTCTAGGGCTTCTACCTCCAAGCCGGTATCATCGGCAAAACAACTTTCATGGGTCTTGTCCCAAACTTGTTGTGCTTTTTGGCGTGCATTGGCATCTAAAGTAGCTCCTGTCTCTTGGAGTTCCTCAGGAAACAATAATGGATCCAAACCAACTACATCGTAATTGGCTAATTGAGATTGAATCTCGTGAAGCTTATTAGGGTTTTGAGAGGCGAAAATGATTTTCATCGAGGCAAAAGTAAGGCATATCCATTTTTATATAACGCGTTTATTAGTATCTCAAAAATTAGCATCTTTGTTGTATTATTGATTCTTCTACATCCATATCAAGTACCCCGTTAGCCGAACGAGTAAGACCTCAAAATCTAGAGGAACTTGTCGGCCAACAACACATCATAGGCAAGGGAAAGCCACTACGAAAAACCATCGAAGGGGGCAACATCTATTCGTGTATTTTTTGGGGTCCTCCTGGAGTTGGAAAAACAACCATTGCTCAAATCATATCGCAAACACTAAAAACCCCTTTCTTTCAACTCAGTGCAATTAATGCTGGAGTGAAAGACGTTCGTGAGGCGATTGAAAAAGCAAAAAAGACTAAATTTTTAGGTAGCGGCGGAAGTGCTATTTTATTCATCGATGAAATACATCGTTTCAATAAAAGCCAACAAGATGCTCTCTTGGGTGCTGTCGAACAAGGCATCATCACCCTGATTGGTGCTACTACTGAAAACCCCAGTTTTGAGGTAAATGCAGCCCTTCTATCTCGATGTGAGGTATTTGTTCTAAAAGCTTTGGAACTCGAAGATTTGAAGCAATTGGTTCATCAAGCCTGCCAAAAAGATCAGCTACTTGCTCAAAAAGAAATTCAAATCAGTGAATGGGAATCACTCACGAAAATTAGTGGAGGTGACGGTCGAAAACTGCTCAATGCACTCGAAATTATTGTCAACTTCTCTGGAAAGAAAAAAATTAATATCAATAATGCCCTAGTTGATGAAGCGATTCAAGCTCGACTAGCTCATTTTGACAAAGGCGGGGAACAACACTATGACATCATTTCTGCATTTATCAAATCCATTCGTGGAAGTGACCCCAATGCCGCTGTTTACTATTTAGCACGTATGATTGCTGGAGGGGAAGACCCCAAATTTATTGCACGAAGACTCATTATAGCTGCGAGTGAAGACATCGGAAATGCCAACCCCAATGGTCTTTTATTAGCTAATCAATGTTTTAGTGCAGTCAACCATGTGGGCTATCCAGAATGCCGAATCATCTTGTCGCAAACAGCCATCTACTTGGCTACAAGCCCAAAGAGCAATGCCGCATACATGGCCATTAATAAGGCTCAGACTTTGGTGAACGATACAGGCGATTTATCCATTCCTTTAAGCTTACGCAATGCCCCTACTCAACTCATGAAAGACTTGGACTATGGCAAAGGATATCCTTATGCTCATGACTTTCCGAACAACTTTGCTGTTCATGAGTTTCTTCCAGATGAAATCGCAAATAAGACACTTTACGACCCTGGGAATAACCCTGCAGAAGATAAAGCACGTGAACGCTTAAAAGCACTTTGGAAAGAAAAGTATGGCTATTGAACTAGTCTAAAATGATTAATTGAACTTTTTCAATTTTCTGTTCAGCCGCTTCCAGAATTTTAATTTCAAATTGATCGATGATGAAGACTTCGCCTGTAGGAGGTATTTCTTCGAGGTTGGCTAAAATAAAACCACTTAGCGTTTCGTATTCGCCCTCTGGAATTGCCAGGTTATATTTTTCATTGAGGTAGTCTACTTCCAGTTTGGCGTTCAAAATGAGTTGCCCTCCATTGGTTACTAGCTCATTATCCTCTACTTCATCGTGTTCGTCCTCAATTTCCCCAAAAATTTCCTCCATGATGTCTTCCACGGTAATGATACCAGCAGTTCCTCCATATTCATCCACTACCAAGGCTATACTTCGTTGCGATTTTGAAAACTCATTGAGCATGTCATTGGCACTTTTGGATTCATTGGTAATGAGTATCGGCAACAAGATAGACTGAATACTATGTGGCTTCTTGTGTAAATCCAAGTGATGAACATAACCAATGATATGGTCAATATTTTCCTTGAAAACCAAAATTTTGGAGTGTCGTGTATCAATAAAGAGTTTTTCTAATTCTTCGATGGTGCTTTCGATATCAATTGCGTTGATGTCTGTTCGAGGAACGAGGCAATCCCTTACTTCCACATTTCCAAAATCCAATGCATTTTTGAGAATTTCAGTATCTACCTCAGGCTCTTCTCCATCTGGTGGAAGGTGAGAAGACTGGGATATAAAATGATCCAGATCAATTTTACTGAAGGCAGGAGATTCATCAGAAAGCTCCATTTTAAAAATTTTGACCAAAACGAAGTTGCTCAACCAAATCACGAATTGAACAATCGGCCATAAAACGACATAAAAAAACTGAAAGGGATAAACCAACACACTCAGTATGCCACTGGGATTTAATCGAAACAATGCTTTTGGTAAAAATTCGGCCGTGAGTAAAACAATGCCTGTGGATATAAACGTGGCCAGAATCAAAGCTGGAAATGATCCTAGATAGGCAAATTGGGGTCTAAAAAGTTCTTCCATGGTCACCCCGTATACTACCAAGGCAATGTTGTTGCCCACTAGAATGGTACTGATAAATTTGGAAGGTGACTTGATGTAATTGGAACACAATTTTGCCCAGTGCTTCCCTTGATTACTTTTGAGTTCGATGCGTAGTTTGTTTACCGAAATAAATGCAATCTCCAGTCCCGAAAAAAAAGCGGATAAGAGCAACATCAAAATGACAAGTGTAATGGAAGACATGAATTAACGAACACAAAGATAAACGATATCTCATTACTTATCTTGAGTTTTTGCTCTGGGTCAAAATATGGCTTAACTTCGTGAAAAATCGAAAAATCTATGAACATGAAAAGAATCCTTTTTGGAATTGCAATCATCACCCTTTTGGGTACATTCTCGAGTTGCAAGGATGAATCGTGTGATGTATGTGATCTTCTTGATAAAACTGAAGTGATTGAACTACAAACCGAATTCGGAAATATCTATCTCCAACTTTTTGAGGAGACCCCTATTCACTGCCGCAACTTTGATAGCTTGGTTCGAGCTCGCTACTATGATTCAACCGAATTTCACCGATGTGTGGATGATTTTGTTATCCAAGGTGGAAGCCCAACAAGCAAAGACGATAACCGAAATAATGACGGTTCTGGAGGTCCTGGCTACACATTACCTGCAGAAATTGACACGTCCATTCACAAGCATGAATATGGGAGTTTGGCTGCTGCACGTTTGGGGAATATGACTAATCCTGAAAGACGATCTAGTGGCTCTCAATTTTATATCGTAACAGACCCCGACGGTGCTTCATTTTTAGATAATGAGTATACTGTGTTTGGGAAGGTACTTGCAGGCATGGAAGTAGCTAAAATTATCGAAGGTCAACCTAAAAATGCGGCTGGACTTCCCGATCAGCGTATCAAAATGTACATACGCCATGTATCGCTATCGCCTCAAGAATTGATTGATCGAGGTATTGTTTTGTAAGAGAAAATCAAAAATTATTTACCTAAATTTTTTTCATTTTTTAACCACTCTTTCAAATCTTTTTTTGATAACCCCAATTTCTTTAGACCCGTTTGAATGTGAAATAATGGAACTTCTTTGTCTTTTTCTCTTACAGGTATTGGACGTAAACAATTAGGACATTTATATTGAAAATGTGACCCCTTTACTCGTTTTCACTTACATCCTTGTTCCGTTAAAAATTTAATCCAAAGTTTCGTTTTCATAGCAAGAAGTATAGTTTTGATTCAGTTTACATTAGAATCTTCTCTACTTGAATCTTGGTGTCTTCGGGCAAATCAAAGTTTCTTAAAACACCCAGAGTATCTACAAATGAAGAATTATGAAATTGCTTTTTAAAAATTGAGCTAGATACCCAACCATTGTGCGTTAATTCCTGAACTGTTTCTTTTTGACCAGCTTCCAACATGTTCTGGAAATAATTATTCATCGTACTATCTAACATTTCCATTGCATCACTTAAGGTGTCTCCATAACCACTCACTTGTAACGAGGGAGCATATGCAATTTGTGAATTCCCATCTTTAAAAAGATAAACCATACATGAACATCTGTAAATTCCTTTTTTGAAATCAAATTTAATAGTGTCTTCAAATTGTTTCATACCAATAAAATTATGACAAAAATCATCTAATTAAACAGAAATTGTAAGGTTATATAAAATCTATGAATTGAAGGAAGATTTTTTAATCAAAATTTTACTACACCGAGAAACTCTCCCCACAACCACAGGTTCTGTTGGCATTGGGATTATTGAATTGGAATCCTTTACCATTCAGCCCGTCTGTAAAATCCAATTCTGTTCCACATAGGTACAAGAAGCTTTTCATATCGCAAACAATCTTATATCCGTTGCTTTCGAATTCTTGATCGCCTTCTTGGCTCTCGTTGTCAAAGTCCATTTTGTAGCTCAAACCAGAACATCCACCTCCGACTACCGAAACACGAATAAAGTACTCCTTATTCAGTCCTTCCGTTTCCATGAGGCTGTTCACTTGTTTTGCTGCTCTTTCTGATACTGTAATCATGTCGTTTGAATGTTAGTAATGTTTTTTGTCATCCTCAATGGGTTCCAATCCCTGCTTCTGACGGTAGTCGTTGATTGCCATTTTAATGGCATCTTCGGCCAATACCGAGCAGTGAATTTTAACCGGTGGCAACGCCAATTCTTCAACGATTTCCATGTTGTCGATTTCCATGGCTGAATCTACTGTTTTACCCTTTAACCACTCGGTAGCTAAGGAGGAAGAAGCAATGGCTGATCCGCATCCAAAGGTTTTAAATTTGGCGTCTTTGATGATTCCTGTTGCTTCGTCTACATCGATTTGCAAACGCATCACATCGCCACACTCAGGTGCACCTACAAGTCCTGTACCAACTGTTTTGGAATCTTTGTCTAACTTTCCAATGTTTCTAGGATTTTGGTAGTGGTCGATTACTTTTTCTGAATATGCCATATCGTTAATTTTCTTTTATTGTTTAGTGTTCTGCCCATTCAATAGTTTTCAAATCAATGCCATCTTGAAACATTTCCCAGAGTGGGCTCATCTCTCGGAGTTTGTTTACAGCTGTTTTTACATGGTCGATTGCAAAGT
>JAHEGS010000077.1 GCA_024645005.1 Bacteroidota bacterium | reverse complement strand
AAAAAAGAAAAATGATAGAAGCTATAATCGCAATTGCAGGATTAGCCATAGGTGGTGGAATAGCATGGACTGTTGCATCCAAGAATTCTAGCACAAAAGCTGCCGAAATGGAGTCCAAAGCAGAGATTGTTCTCAAAGAAGCTCAAGCAAAGGCAAATGCTTACAAAAGAGAACGAGAATTAGAAGCAAAAGAAAAATTCCTTAAGCTCAAAAATGAGCATCAACAATCTACTCGAAATAAAGACCGAGAAATTGAACAACGACTCAATGAAATAAAGAGAAAAGAACAAAGTTTAGATTCCAAAATTGACAACAACAAGCAAAAAGAAAAGGAACTTGATGCTGTTAAAAAGAACCTCAACAAACAACTCGAAATTATCAAAGAGAAAAAAGAAGAACTCAAAGACCAAATCAGTGCACAAATTACTCAACTTGAAAAAATTGCTGGGTTGAGTAAAGATGAAGCAAAAGCACAAATGATTGAAGCTGTAGCCAAAGATGCACACACAGAAGCTCTTGCCCAACAAAAACTCATCATTGAAGAAGCTAAACTAACAGCTAATAAAGATGCTAAACGAATGATTCTCCAGACCATTCAACGAACGGCTGCAGAACAAGCCATCGAAAATTCTGTGACTGTATTTAATATCGACAACGACGATGTTAAAGGGCGAATTATTGGTAGAGAAGGACGAAATATTCGTGCCCTTGAAGCTGCTACAGGTATTGAAATTATTGTCGATGACACACCAGAGGCAATTATACTATCAGGTTTTGATCCAGTAAGAAGAGAAATTGCAAGACTATCCTTGCATCGCTTAGTTGCTGATGGTAGAATTCATCCCGCACGTATCGAAGAAGTAGTTGCTAAAACAAAAAAAGATGTAGATCAGGAAATAGTAGAATATGGAGAACAAGCTGTTATCGACCTAGGCATCAACGGACTACACCCTGAACTAATTCGCATGGTGGGCAGAATGCGTTTTCGATCTTCCTATGGACAAAACCTCCTCAAACACAGTAGAGAAGTAGCCAACTTGTGTGCAACCATGGCAGCAGAATTTGGGTTGGATGCCAAACGGGCTAAACGGGCAGGTCTTCTTCATGATATTGGTAAAGTGCCCGACACAGATAGCGAAATGCCACACGCACTTCTTGGAATGAAGCTATGTGAAAAATTTGGGGAACATCCAGAGGTATGTAATGCTGTTGGTGCTCACCACGATGAAATTGAAATGACAAACCTCTTCTCCCCTATAGTTCAGGCGTGTGATGCCATTAGTGGTTCACGACCTGGAGCAAGAAGAGAAGACTCCGAAAGCTATATCAAACGTTTACAAGACCTCGAAAAATTAGCGATTGGCTTTAGTGGTGTAGAAAATGCATTTGCTATCCAAGCTGGTAGAGAGCTTCGTGTGATTGTTGATAGTGATAGCTTGGATGATAAAAGTGCTGACTTATTATCATTCGACATCTCGCAAAAAATCATGAAAGAGATGATCTATCCTGGGCAAATCAAAGTGACTGTCATTCGTGAACGAAGAGCAGTCGCATTTGCAAAATAAGCTTACTCTTAAATATCATATACAAATATGACCAATGTCATATTTTGGGCACAGTTGTATAGCATAATAACCATTCTATTTGCACCATTAAGTTTGAGTTTCGCTGATTTAGGACTAGACAGCGATTTCATTTGAAAATACATTTAGTTTTTTGGTTTAGACTAATAAGGCTGCATTTTAATTAAAAATGTGGCCTTTTTTTCAATATTTTTAAAAACTTCAATTAAAATCAGTAAACAAAAACAAATCGTCTAATACAATTGTTTATATAACTGAGTCCCAACTAGAGTATACTAGTTGAGTGTCTCAGATAGTAATAATACTATAACAACTCGAATGATTACGATTGAGTAATCATTCAAAAATTCAGTTTAGTTTTTTGGTTTAAGCTAACGCATAGGTCGCATCTTTCAGATGCGGCCTTTTTTTTAACTCACCCTTAAGTTTCTAACCCCTATTTTTGTTCTCAGATTATACACTATAGCTCAATGAATAATTTGGTACTTACCAACATCAAACAACTGATTGGAATCACTGATAATTCTAATGAGGTAAAAAAGGGAAGCTCACAAGGTCAAGTTCATACTTTAGATAATGCATACTTAATCATTCGAGATGGAATCATACACGATTTTGGACCCATGAATGAATGCCCAAGTACCGAATTGACTACCCATGATTGTGCTCAAAAATTGGTCATGCCAATGTATGTAGATTCTCATACTCATCTTGTGTTTGCCAAAAGCAGAAGCGATGAAATGAAAATGCGATTACACGGTAAATCCTATCAAGAAATTGCAGAAGCTGGTGGAGGAATTCTCAACTCGGCGAAAAAGTTGCACGAAATGAGTGAACAAGAGCTTTATGATGATGCTCACGTCCGACTCGAACAAGTCATCAAAAATGGAACTGGAGCCATTGAAATCAAAAGTGGTTATGGACTCAACATCGAAGACGAGATGAAGATGCTTCGAGTCATTCGTGTATTGAAACAACTCTCACCCATCCCAATTAAATCAACTTTTTTAGGTGCACACGCCATCCCTGAAGAATTTAAGAATAATAAAGCAGCATACATGTATCTTGTATGCAATGAAATGTTACCTCGAATAGCTGGAGAGAATCTCGCTGATTTTATTGATATTTTTTGCGAAACTGGTTATTTTGATTTGGACGATTTAAGACAAATCATCGAAGCAGGTTATCAATACGGAATTAAAGCTAAGGTACATGTAAATCAATTTAGCAGTTTTGGTGCTGTGCAACTTGCATGTTCGCATGGAGCGTTATCGGTAGACCACCTTGAAGTGATGAACGAAGAAGATTATGTTGCCCTTGAAAGTTCCAACACAATAGCTACAGCACTGCCATTGTGCTCGATGTTTTTGGATATCCCCTACACGCCAGCTAAACAGCTTATCCAACGAAATATCCCTGTTGCAGTAGCTAGTGATTTCAACCCAGGATCAGCACCAAGTAGCAACTTAAATTTAGCATTTGCATTAGCCTGCTCGCAAATGAAACTAACGCCTGAAGAAGCTTTCAATGGTTTGACATACAATGCTGCATTTGCCATGGATGTTAAAGATGAAGTGGGAAGTATTCAAATTGGTAAAAAAGCGAATCTTATCATAACCAAGCCTGCAAATGGTCTTGAGGACATCCCCTATTGGTTTGGGGAAAATAGGATTAGTAGTGTGATAGTTTAAAAATTTAGTATGCTCTATCCGAGCTGCCTTGCATGTAGTAAACATAACTGCGATTAACTACCTGATTCCCTCCTGGTGTGGGGTAATTGCCTGAAAAATACCAATCCCCTAAATGATTTGGACAAGAGGCATGCAAATTACCAATGGATTGATAAACGATCTCTACATCTGCTTTGATATCTTCTGGGGTAACTAACAAAGCAATTTCTTGCTCGATTTCCTCATCTGTAAATTGATCATAAAGCATCTTCACTTTATTCTCCATTTCTTCCATTGGCTTTCTGAGTTCTTGCTGACAAGCATCCAAAACTTCATCCATAAAAGCCAAATTGTTATTTTTCTTAAGTAAACTCTTTACTGCTTTGAATGCGATAAACTCATTCATCCGACTCATATCAATTCCATAACAATCGGGGTATTTGATGATTGGTGCAGATGATGCAACAATTATTTTTTTCGGGCCTAATCGGTCTAATATACGAAGTATACTTTTCTTTAATGTCGTTCCTCTAACTATACTGTCATCCACTACCACGAGCGTATCGGTTGGTTTGACTAATCCGTAGGTGACATCATAACCATTACCAACAAGGTCATCTCGCCCTTCATTCTGTGCAATGAAAGTTCGGATTTTCGCATCCTTGACCAATAACTTTTCTCGTCTGATTTTTACAGCCAATAATTTATCTATCTCTTCAGGCTGAGCGTTGGCTCCTAATTTGATAATTGCCTCTCTCTTCCACTTGTCTAAGTATTTATATATCCCATCTATCAAACCGTAGTAGGATGTAGCTGCTGTATTGGGTATGTATGAAAATACGGTAGAACGTATATCATAATCCAAGCGTTTGAGAATTCTCCTAGCTAATTTTCTTCCTAGTCTTTTTCGCTCTTCATGTATTTTCCCATCACTACCCCTTGAAAAGTAGATTCGTTCAAAGCTACAAGATAAGCGATCAAGTGGGGCAAGAATTTCTTTCTCCTCAAAGCTTCCATCCCGAGCAATTATCAATGCTGACCCAGGAGTAACTTCTTTAAGATCCTCTACTTGTAAATCAAATGCCGTCTGTATGGCCGATCGTTCACTTGCTACAACAATTACTTCGTCATTAGCCCAATAGTAATTGGGGCGAATTCCATTGGGATCTCGCATTACAAATGCATTTCCGTCTCCAATTAAACCGACCATATTGTAACCTCCATCTACATTTTTAAATGCATTTTTCAATACATTTTCGAGGTTAAGGTTGTTCTTTATCTTGTCGGCTATAGCCAAACTATCCAACCCATTTTCTCGAAAATCATGATATAAACGGGCATTTTCTTCATCTAAAAAGTGACCAATTTTTTCAAGCATCGTAACATTATCGCTGATTTCTTTGGGATGTTGACCCAGATCAATCAATTGACGATACATGGCTTGCACATTAGTCATGTTATAATTTCCAGCTAGAACGAGATTCCTACTCATCCAATTATTCTGACGTAGAAAGGGATGTATATTTTCGATACTGTTTTTTCCGTGAGTTGCATACCTTAAATGACCGAGTAACAACTCCCCTGCATAGGGATAATTTTTCTTAAGCCATAAGGTATTAGAAACCTTTTCAGGATTTAATGATTGATATCTTTTGTTTAAGCGATCAAAAAGTGTACCTACTGCACCCGAACCAATTGCACGCTCTCTTGCAATGTAACGACTACCGTATTCTGGATTAAGTTTTATAGCCGCAAGACCAGCTCCATCTTGACCTCTGTTGAGCTGTTTGTTCATCAACATTTGCAGTTTCTTCAACCCATACAACTCCGTTCCATACTTTTCGCGATAAAATTCCAGTGGTTTTCTCAATCGAATTAAGGCTACACCACATTCATGTTTTATTGGATCACTCATACAGCTAAAATGATGAAACAAATGTATAACTTTGAACCATTATTAAGTCACAATTTTGAAAATACTAATTCTAAACGGACCTAATCTAAACTTACTCGGTAAAAGAGAGCCCAATATTTATGGTGCAAAGACTTTCGAAGCATTTTTAGAAGAAGTTAAAAATGAATTTTCTAAACTATCCATTGACTATTTTCAAAGTAATGTAGAAGGTGAAATCATCAATGCCATTCAGGATGCAGAACAAAAAGGGTTTACCGGTTTAGTTATTAATGCAGGCGGATATGCACACACATCTGTGGCCATTGCCGATGCTGTTGCGAGTATATCTATTCCTGTGATATCTGTTCATATCTCAAACATCTATCAACGTGAATCTGAACGCCATAAAGAACTCCTAGCACAATATGTAAAAGGAGGAATCTATGGATTGGGTGTTAATGGCTATCGCTTGGCCATTCAACATTTGACAAATCAGTAAATTTTTTCTCGCCTTTTATAAAATAGGACCACACAATTGAATGGTTGTACAGATTGGGTTTCGATTTTGAACCAGACTGAATTTGTTTTCTTTTGGTAATCGAACGATTCAAAGTAGACCAAAAAGCAAAATGAGCCTTAAAAATAGTTAAAACTAAATTTGGTTTGCCTTCCATCAAAAATTTCAGAGCAGAAACACCATCTAAAACCATCCTCCAAATCAATGTAATTAACCAAAAAGGTGATGTCAGGTTTTTGGTTAAAAGAATAAGGTTATTTCTAAAATTCAGATAATATTTAAATGAAGACCCCTCACTTAAAGTACCACCGCCTAAATGATGCACCTCTGATTTTGGCTCAACATAGATTTGGTAACCCAGATTTTGCATCCTCCAACAAAGATCAATTTCTTCCATGTGAGCAAAGAAATCAGCATCAAATCCACCAGACTTCTTAAAAACTTCTGAACGAACAAACAAACATGCTCCAGAGGCCCAAAATACTGGTCTTGCATCATCGTACTGACCAGCATCTTTTTCCAATGTATCAAAAATTCTTCCTCTACAAAAAGGGTATCCCCACTTATCAATGTATCCACCACTTGCACCAGCATATTCAAAGAATTGTGTTTTTTTATCATCAAGAATTTTGGGCTGAATCGCTCCAATTTTAGAATTCTTTTTTGCCAAACTAACAAGAGGGTTTAACCAATTTTTTGATACCCGAACATCACTATTGATAAGCACATAATATTCTGCATCAATTTGACTTAATGCCCAATTGTAACCTCCTGCGTAACCCCTATTTTCTGATGAAACAAGAATATGAACTTGTTCTTGAAACTGACTTTTCAAAAAAGAAACCGAATCATCCGTAGAGGCATTATCTACCACCCAAACATCCATATTATCGTAGCCAGAAGCCAATATATGACCAAGATACTTTTCTAGTAAGACTTGGGTGTTATAATTTAATACGACAACAGCTACTTTGGGATTGACCATAGGTATATTTTACTTTTTACTGAAGATAAACCTCATACTTTCCTTATGAACGAGCAAAATACAAAACGAGTCTGACTGAGCTAAAAACTGTTTTTCAAACGCATCTTTTTTATCATCTAATATGATGTTTCTAGCTACGAGTTCCTCCATTGTACTGGCTGAAAAGCTAAAGCTAGTTTTGTATTCTTTTCTATCGATTACTTTTTGAGCTATCGCAATTTCTTCTTCATGAGCTAACAAAATCGGAAACTTGGAATATCCTCCGTCTACAATCGCTTTTACTGTTTCATTCAACTCTTTCTTGAGCATTTTCATATCACCATCCAACGATTGTAATAATTCTTGCTCATTGGGTTTGATTGTATTTTCCATCTAATGATTTAAAATGTCAAATTTCTATAATATTTGAATATCATCGACAAAAATCTAAAATAAAGTCTCAAATTCGTTCCAATTATTCGTCTTGGAAATCGATAAACTACAATACACCCCAGTTATACAATCTCAAGATATTTCGAATCTTGCCCATATGGCCAAAGAAATTTGGGAAGAGCATTACACTCCTATCATTGGGAAAGATCAAGTGGATTACATGCTCGAAAAATTTCAATCTGAATCTGCCATTCAAGCTCAAATCAACGATAATTATAACTATTTTACTGTCCGAAAAGACAATCATGCCATTGGCTATCTGTCCTATTCAATCAAAGATGAGACTCATTCTCTTTTTTTAAGTAAGATATACTTAAAAAAAGCCCAACGAGGCAAAGGACATGGTAGACAAATGATGCAATTTATAACCCAAAAAGCAAAAGAATTAAATTATCAATGCATCACGCTCACAGTAAATAAGTACAATGAAAATACCATAATTGCCTACCAAAAATTTGGATTTGTTCAAAAAAGAGAACTCGTTATTGATATCGGAAACGGGTTTGTTATGGATGACTTTGAGATGATCTACGAAATCAAGTAGTTGATCTCAATTCCAATAATACCACATTCTCAACATGATGCGTTTGCGGGAACATATCAACCGCTTGAGACTTAACAACTTGGTAGGTTGAGTCTAATATAGCCAAATCCCTAGCTTGAGTCGCAGGATTACAACTCACATAAACCAATTTTGGACTTTTTATCTCGCTCAAATATTCAACCACCTTGGGGTGCATTCCGCTTCGTGGTGGATCTGTTATAATAATATCAGGGCTACCATGTTTGGCATAAAATTCAGGATTAAATGCATCTTTCATATCCCCAACTAGAAACTCAACATTATTTATATTATTAATCGCCGCATTTGCTTTGGCAGCTTCAATAGCCTCATCAATAATCTCAACACCAATTGCCTTTTTTGCCTTAGCAGCAGCTAAACATGTAATTGTTCCTGTTCCACAATACAAATCATAAACCACATCATTTTCTGTAATTTCTGCAAAGTCCAATGCCACTTGATACAGCTTTTCTGCTTGAATAGGATTAGTCTGGAAAAAAGATTTAGGAGATATATTAAACTTTAGCCCATTGAGTTCTTCTTGTATTTCAAAATTTCCCTTATAACTAATAAATGTCTGGTCAAATGTGCTATCATTCAACTTTTCATTTATGCAGTAGTTTAATGCATATGGATTGAATTTTTCTTGGATTGCATCCAAAAGAAGGTTTCTGTTTTCAGGCTCGTCTTTTGCAAAAATTACATTAATCATCCAGTCTCCTTTTCGAGTATTTCTTAACATCAAATTTCGCATAAGACCGGTATGTTCTCTTAAGTCGTAAAATGTAAAATTATGGTTGATACAGAAATCGTAAACAAAATTTCGAATATCATTTCCTAAGTCATCTTGTAACCAACATTTATTAATAGCTAACACTTTATCGAACCTCCCTGGTGCATGGAAACCCAATGCATTGGTATGATCTAAATCAGCTAGGGTTTCATTTTCATATAACCATCGCTTATTAGAAAACGTATACTCCATTTTATTGCGATAAAACTGTTGTGTATCTGCACCCAAAATTGGAAGTTTTTCGTTTACATCTACTTTGCCTATTCGCTCAAGACAATCGTCTGCCCACTGTTCTTTTAATTTCAATTGTGAGGTGTATTCGATGTGTTGCCATTTGCATCCTCCACACGTACCGTAGTGCTCACAAAATGAATCGACTCTTAATTCAGACGCTTGGTGAAGTTTGGTGATTTTAGCTAAACTAAACTTTTTCTTACGGCCAACTATTTCAAGGTCAACCAAGTCGCCCGGGGCACCATATTTTACAAAAATGACCTTACCATCAATTTTGGCTAAAGCATGACCCTCACCGCCCGCAGCAACCAATTCTACATTTTCAAAATGCTTTTGCTTTTGTTTCCTTCTTCCCACTAATTCGCTGTATCTTTTTCAGTTAGCATTTTCTCTACATAATTATCTAAATCATTCTCCTGAGAATTTTGCTTCTCCTTAGAATTTTTCAATTGAGAATTTTGCTTGAGCAACTCGTACTGATACTTTTCCATATTGTTTAAAGTAGCTCCAAATTGAGAGACATCCTTATATCCTGGCATCTGAAACAGCTTTGCATCTTGAGGAACAAAAAAGAAAAAAGTAGGATATCCAGATGGCTTATTATTGGACAAAGCCATTAATAACTGACGACCACTTAAAGAATCCTTTGTACCCGCATAATATTTGCCTGGTTTTTCAGGATTAAACTTGATAGCGATATAGTTTTCATTGATTCTTTCAATAATTTTCGGATCTGAAAAAGTCTTCTTATCCATCACCTTACACCAACCGCACCAATCTGTATAACAATCAATTACCGCCATTTTTCCTGTCTGTTGAGCCAATGCTAAACCCGTATTAAAATCTACCCATTTAATTTTTTGAGGTTCACCGGTTGATGAAGATGCCCCCAAAACAAATGGAAGAAAAAAAATTATTGTAACTATACGTATCATAATTAATCCTACAAAGATAACTCAATCCACTAAGTTTAAATTATGAACATCAACCTATTTTATACTATTTTATACCCCTCAAATGACTCGAATATTACAGCTAAATCTAGGCATATCGTCAACAAATCAATTATTTTCGCGTTAGTTGATTTTCTTATATAATTGAATAATAATAAACTCATAGATCGCTTAGAACACTTCATCAAGAAGTATTATCAAAATCAATTATTAAAAGGATTAATTATCTGTATTTCAATAATCTTAGTTGCATTTTTTGCCCTAAGCTTTATTGAATACTTTGGCCGATTTGAAAGACAAACTCGAACATTTTTATTTTTCACTTTAGTTATCCTTTCAACAGCTGTATTGGTTCGTTATGTTTTTCGTCCAATTTTAGGCTTGATTAATGTTAAACGAAACTTTGGTTATGCAGAGGCTGCAGCCCTCATAGGGGACCACTTTCCCGAGGTCAGTGATAAGCTATTAAACACGCTTCAACTTCAAGAAAAATCAGAAAACTCGGACCAACAACTACTACTTGCTAGTATTAACCGTAGAATCAAAAACTTAACTCCAATTCCCTTTGCCAATGCTATTCCATATCAAGAGAATATCCCGTACATTAAGTATGCTCTCCTGCCAGCGTTTGTGCTTATTTTAATTTTAATTATTACACCAGGTTTCAAAAAAAGTAGTCAACGTGTGATGCAATACAATATTCATTTTGAAATAGAGGCCCCTTTTGATTTTATAACTGACATTGAAAATAAGGTTGCAATCCAGAATGATGACGTAAATATCAACCTGATTACAGAAGGAGACCAAATTCCACAAGATGCTTATCTTAATGTTGGGTCATATCGATACAAAATGAGGATGAGTGAATTGGGATCATTCTCATTCCAATTACGCAATATTCAAAAAACAGAAAAGATTTTTTTTGAAGCAGGTGGGTTTTCTAGCCGGCAATATCGATTAGTTGTAGCCGCTAAACCAAGCATAATTAGCACTAATACTAAACTTATTTATCCCAAATACCTGCGAAAAGAAGCTAAATCAATAGAGAACATTGGGGAAATCAATATACCAGCAGGGACCACAATTGAGTGGAATATCAATACAAAAAATGTGAAATATCTGAACATTAACTCAGGAAAAGACTCCTTAATTCCAAAGAACAACCAAACCTCCATTCACAAACGGTTTTTAAAATCGGATAGACTTAAACTCGTTGCACAAAATAATCAGATTGAAAAGGGTGATTCAATGAATTTCTCTATTCAAGTAATCCCAGATTTATATCCCGAAATTGAGGTAAGTGCTCAAAAAGATAGTTTGAGTCAAAAAGTCTTGTACTTCATGGGAAGAATTTCTGATGATTATGGTTTCAAAAAACTTGACTTTCATTATACACATTACAGAGATGGTCAGCCTATTGAGGGTAACACAAATCCTACCTCAATTTCAATTAATACAACACAAACAAGTCAAGGATTCTATCATTTATGGGATTTAGAAACCCTTAAAGTTCAACCTAATGATCAGATAGAATATTATTTCACGATATGGGATAATGATGGAATAAATGGACCAAAATCCACCAAAACAACTACTTCAACATACAAACTTCCCTCGAAAGATGAAATTGAACAATTAACAGAAAAACTAAATGAAGAAATCAAAGAATCATTAAATAACGCACAGTCTGAATCTAAAAATTTAGAAGAACAAATGAAGGGCGTTGAAAAAATGCTCACCGAAAAGAAAAAACTCGATTGGAATGATAAAAGAAAAATTCAAGAGTTATTAGAAAAAAAGAAAGCAATTCAAGAAAAATTAAAAAATTCAATTCAAAAGAATTTAGAGAAAAACTTTAAGGAAAACGAATTTAATTCACAACAGGAAGAGTTGTTAGAAAAGCAAAAAAAGCTGGAAGATATCATGAAAGATGTTTTGGATGAAGAGACGCAAAAACTCATGGATAAAATTCAGGAACTACTCAATAAAAATAAAAAAGATGAGCTTCAAAACGCCCTACAAGAGTTGAAATTCGACGAAAAACAAATGAATAAAGAAATGGATCGTCTATTGGAATTATTCAAGGAACTCGAACTTGAAAAGAAACTATTAGATACCATTGATAAGCTCAATGAATTAGCAAAACAAGAAAAAGAACTTGCATCTAATACAAATAATAAAAAACAGGATAAGACTGCTGAACAAGAAAAACTGAATAAGAACTTCGATGAAATTAAAAAAGATTTAAAAGAGATTGACCAAAAAAATAAGGACTTAGAGAAACCCCTTAAATTAAGTCAACATGAAGACAAACAAGAAAGAATCAGCCAAAAAATGCGAGATGCACTGTCCAAGGAACAACAAGGCAAGTCTAAAAATGCCTCACAAAAAATGAGTGAAGCTGCCGATGATATCAATCAATTAGCACAGGACATGCAACAGGAAATGGATGAGGCTTATGAGGAGCAACAAACAGAGGATTATAACAATCTTCGACAAATTTTAGAAAATTTAATCCAACTTTCATTTGATCAAGAAAAACTAATTGATGAATTTAAAAAGAACAAAAAATACAGTCCCAAATATGTTGAATTACGACAAAATCAACAGCGTATAATAGATGAAACAAGAATGGTGGAAGATTCTTTATTGGAATTGAGCAAACGAAACGAACAAATTCAATCTTTGGTCAATGAAGAAATATCAAGGGTGAACGAGAACCTCAAAGAATCCATCAAATACCTTGGAGAACGACTTACTAATAATGCACTAGTAACTCAACAATATGCTATGACAGGTTATAATAATCTAGCTTTGATGTTGAGTGCATCCCTTGAACAAATGCAGCAACAGATGAAAAGTCAAATGCAAAATAAAGGAAAACCAAAAGGAGAGTGCAAAAAGCCAGGAGGAGGTAAAAATGGGAAAAAACCACAGAAACCGAATGCGAGTGCAATCAAAAAAATGCAAGATGAACTTGCCAAACAAATAAAAGATCTAGAAAAGGGACAAAAGCAAGGCAAAGGCAGTCCGTCAAGCAAAGAATTTGCTGAAATGGCAGCGAAACAAGCAGCTATCCGAAAAAAAATCCAAGATTTAAATAGCAAACTGCAAAAGGAAGGTAAAGGAGGCAGTTTGGGAGACCTCAGAAAAACGCAAGATTTAATGGATAAGGTTGAGGAAGACTTTTACAACAAAAGGTTGAACAATCAAACCTTTCAAAAACTGAATCAAATTGAATTCCAATTGAGTGAGCACGAAAAAGCTGAAAAAGAGCAAGAGCAAGACCAAACTAGATCATCTAATGAGGGACGAGAAATCAATCGCCCACTACCTAAAAACATTGAAAAATACTTAGAAGAAAAAGAGAAAGAAATTGAAATGATTCGAAGAATTTCTCCTGAATTACAGCCCTATTACAAACAAAAAGTAGAACGTTATTTTGAAAACTAATCGACTTAAGACCTTAACTCAAAATTCTTACCTAAATATACATTCCTAACCATTTCATCAGCAGCAAGCTCTTCTGCAGTTCCCTTTTTGAGTAATCTTCCTTCAAATAACAAATAAGCACGATCAACTATACTGAGTGTTTCATGCACATTGTGGTCGGTTATAAGAACACCAATATTTCGATCGACCAACTTCTGAACAATCTGTTGAATGTCTTCCACTGCAATAGGGTCAACACCTGCAAACGGCTCATCCAAAAGAATAAACTTCGGATCTACAGCAAGTGCTCTTGCAATCTCACACCTTCTGCGTTCACCACCACTTAATACCTTACCTAAATTCTTTCGAACTTTCTCAAGACCAAATTCAGAAATCAGGGATTCTGTTTTTTCAATTTGTTCTTCCTTTGATTTATTAGTTAGCTCTAAAACAGCCATAATATTATCTTCAACAGACAAATCTCTAAATACTGAAGCCTCCTGTGGCAAGTAACCTACCCCTTTCTGAGCTCGTTGATACATGGCTAAGCCTGTAATTTTTTCATCGTCCAAATAGACTTCACCTTCATCAGGTGTAACTAATCCAACTGTCATATAAAAAGTGGTTGTTTTTCCCGCTCCATTCGGACCTAGCAATCCAACGATTTCACCTTGCTCCACCTCTAGAGACATATCATTGACGACTCTTCTCTTTTTATATTGCTTTACTAAATTTTCTGCTCGAAGACGCATAACTAATTCAAAAGTAGCATACTAATGAATAACAAATATTGGTTTTAAAGTATATTTGTCAAACATAAATAAATAAACGATGAAAAAGATTCTTATATCCCTATCTATTATTCTAGCAATGAGTTTAAGTGCCAATGCACAAATGTGGTTGAATTTAAAAGCTGGAGGAGGTCTTGCTTTAGCTAGTGGAAGTGATGGAGCTAAAGGTGGAACGGCAATTTTGTCTGGTCTAGGATACAAACACCAATTAACCAAAAGACTTATAGCTGAAGGGGATGTCTTATTTGATATTCGATCAGTTGAATACTTACAAAATGATGATGAATATTTTGCAGGTGGAGGAACCTATATACAAGTACCACTTACTATTCAGTATATGATTCCATTTAAGAAAGACGAATTAGTTCCCTACAGAGTGGGACAACCATCTAGTTATTGGTTCATTGAAGGCGGTCCAAATTTTTCGTATGGAACAGGGGTTGATATCTATGTTGATCAAACTATAGTTTCCAGCTATGCAGGTTCAGATGATCCAATATCTGAAGCAAACCAAGAGGCAAACACTATCGATGTTGGATTCACTGCTGGTCTTGGAGTAAACTTTAGCATCCGTGAAGGAAAAAACAGACTAATATTAGGGACAAGAGCTAACTATGGTTTGCTTGATGTCTACAAAGATTCTCGATTAGGATCTGCAACCAACCTATCTATGGTTGGATACCTCGCTTTGGATTTTAGTCTCACTAAAAGAAAACACATCAGACATCGTTGGTAAATCGAATATCCTTCAACATAAGTTGAAGCGTTCGACTACCCCGAAAAATATTTTTATTAACCTGAAAGCAGGCTTCAAAAGAGTCTGCTTTTTTTATGGTTGAAAATCGATCTGCCATTCCAAAAGCCAATGCGGGTATAGAACCTGATGGTCGCTTTATATTTAGTTTTAAATGCTCGGCTGTCTTTCCTATTACTTTTCCTGTACCGTCATCTTTTAATCCCTTTGCATAAAAAACAGGCGTCATATTCGAAGGACCAAAAGGAGCCATTTTATTTATAATTGAATAGAATCGGTGATTAACATCATTGACATCCAATTCTGCATCATAATACACTTTTGGGGTTAGCAATTCTTCTGTCAGGATTTCCGCTCCAACCGACTCAAATGCTTCTCTAAAAGCCTCGAGGTTTTCTAATTTTAAAGTCATACCAGCAGCATACATATGCCCTCCAAATTGAATAAGATGTTCACTACACTTTTCCAAAGCAGCATGAACATCAAAACCACGAACACTCCGAGCACTTCCAACCAGTGTGCTGTCTGAACCTTTGGTGAGTATAATCGTTGGTCTGTAGTATAATTCTATTGCCCTGCTTGCTGCAATCCCAACAACGCCTTTGTGCCAATTCTCTTGATAGAAAACAAGGGTTTTACGATTTAATAAGCTGGGGTGTTGTTCAACAATTCCCTTTAAATCTTTTGTTATTTGCTGATCAACCAACCTACGTTCCTCATTTTGAGTCTGCAATTCAGAAACAAAACGATCAGCTGTGGCCTCGTCTTCAGCAATTAGCATTTTTACGGCTGTTTTTGCATCTTTCATTCGCCCAGCAGCATTAATTCTGGGACCAATATAAAACACCAAATCACCTATTGATAATTGTTCTTTATTTACTGCAAGTTTTATAAGTTGTTTGAGCCCAGTTCTGGGTTGTTGATTAATAATTTTTAAACCAAAATGAGCAATTAC
>JAHEGS010000188.1 GCA_024645005.1 Bacteroidota bacterium | reverse complement strand
AATAGATTCGCCTAATTTGGTAGGAGAACCAATGATATATGCCATTTCTAATTCAATATCTAAACGCTTTGAATGTCCAAAAATGGGTTTTTCTTCTGAGGGAGGTTTCATTTGACCTTGAGGTCTTCGAATGGGTGTTCCACTAATCACAATACTACTAGCCCTTCCATGGTAACCAACAGGGATGTGTCTCCAATTAGGAAGCAAAGGCTCACTATTCGGTCTGAATAATTTACCCAAGTTGGTGGCATGTTCGATACTGCTGTAAAAGTCTGTGTAATCTCCAATTTGAATGGGTAGACACATTTGAGCACTTTTTCTGTCAACAAGTATTTTGTCTTTATTTTCAAAAAGCTCACCTTGAGAGGTAAGTTCTGTGGTGATGAATGACCTGAGAGAGGACCACGCATCTTTCCCACAGGCTATAAAGTCATTTAGAACATCAGATTCAAAAACGGTGCTATTGAATTCCAAACTTTTAAATAGACCACATTTAGCAGCAGCATTTAAATCTATAATAGAATCTCCAATGGCTATTCCAGGAGTGGGCTTATTGTCTCTCATGAAAACTCCATAGGGGAGATTGTGAATAGTAAAATCGGAATTATTGGGGATGGTTATCCAGGTATTCATATGATTCGTATTTAAATTCGAAGGTAATAAACAGTTTGATTAATTAAGAACTCATCAAACAACAATATTGACAATTCTTCCAGGTACAACAATTACTTTTTTAGGTGGGCTCCCATCTAACCATTTTAATACAATTTCATTTTGTAATACCTGAGACTCAATATCTTCTTTACTCATATCCAGCGGGAATTCCATATTGGTTCGAGTTTTTCCGTTGATGGATATGGGGTACGCTTTGTTTTTTTCAATTACGTAAGACTCTTCAAAAACCGGCCATTGAGCATTCCCAATAAAGCCCTCATTCCCTGATAAGTTCCAGAGTTCTTCTGTAATATGTGGTGCAAATGGATTTAATAGAATCAACAAATCTTTTAATATCGAACGGGATTTGCAGTTTTGGCTACTCAATTCGTTGACGCAAATCATAAATTGAGATACAGAAGTATTCAATGATAAGTTATCTATGTCTTCAGTTATTTTTTTAATGGTTTTGTGAAGTGTCTTCAGTGATTCTTGACTCGCTTTTGATTCATCCCAACGGGGTTGATTATCCATATCAAAAAATAAAGACCATAATTTTTTTAGGAATCGGTGAGTTCCATCAATTCCTTTTGTACTCCATGGTTTACTATCTTGTATCGGACCAAGAAACATTTCATAAAGTCGAAGTGTATCCGCTCCATATTCATCACAAATTCTATCAGGGTTAACTACATTAAACTTCGATTTCGACATTTTTTCTACCTGTGATCGAAGTGTTATTTCCTTTTTTCCATCAAATAGTTTTTTCAAATTAATATCTGCAAATCGGCTATCTTTTTGTTGAAGTACCTCGAACTTATTTTGTGTCAGAGTTCCATCTTTGGATACATATTCGATTGGTACATGAAGTTCTCGATTATCTGTATTGAGTAGTTGGCTCTCTCCTTGGATCATACCTTGATTGACGAGCTTTTTGAATGGTTCGTCAAATGTTAGATAACCTTTATCGAATAAGAATTTGGTCCAAAATCGACTGTAAAGTAAGTGCCCAGTTGCGTGTTCAGTCCCACCAATGTACAAGTCTACTTGATTCCAATAGGCTAGACTTTCTTTGCTGGCAAATGTGTGCTCATTTTTAGGGTCCATGAATCGTAAGAAGTACCAGCTACTACCCGCGTATCCAGGCATGGTATCGGTTTCTCTCTTTCCTGAGGTAGTGTTTACCCATTTGGAGTTGTGGGCAAGTGGACTTTCTCCTGTTCCAGAAGGAGTATAGCTGTCTACATCAGGAAGTTCTATTGGAAGGTTATGATCAACAGTAGGTATTCCATCTTTATAGATGATTGGAAATGGTTCTCCCCAATATCTTTGACGACTATATCCTGCATCCCTTAATTTGAATTGAATTTCTTTTTTACCAAAATTCCGTTCTTCGGCCAATTGTATGATGGCCTGCATACCTTCTTTTACATTTAGTCGGTCAAAGTTTTCACTGTTCATTAGAACGCCATCTTTGAGGTCGTAACTTTTTTCAAGAACATTAATATCTTCTTTGGGATCAGCTATAACTTGAATGATTTCTAATCCAAATTTTTTGGCAAAGGCGTGGTCTCGTTCATCATGAGCTGGCACAGCCATAATTGCTCCTGTACCATAACCACTTAATACATATTCTGATATATAAATTGGGATTTCTTTGTTGGTGAATGGATGTATTGCATGAGCACCTGTAAAAACACCAGATACAGATTTATCTTTTTTTCGCTCTAATTCACTTTTGTTATTTGCAATTTTTACATAGGATTCAATGGCGTATCTTTGTTTCGGAGTAGAAATGGATTCTACCATTGGATGATCAGGAGCTAAAACCATGAAAGTGCATCCAAAGATGGTATCTGGTCGGGTAGTAAAGACTTCTATATTTTGATTAGCGTTTTTAATATTGAACTTAAGTCTAGCACCGATACTTTTCCCAATCCAATTTCGCTGGGTTTCTTTGATGCTATCACTCCATTCAATTTGATTGAGTCCTGATAATAAACGGTCAGCATAAGCTGTAATTCGGACGTACCATTGTTTCATTAACTTTTGAGTTACAGGAAAGCCTCCACGTTCAGATAATCCATCCTTTACCTCATCATTAGCCAAAACAGTACCCAATTCCTCACACCAGTTTACTGTGGTCTCTTTTTGGAATGCAAGTCGATAATTCTGTAAAATACCTTCTTTTTCATGGGCTGTTTTGTTTTCCCATTCAGAAGCGGTAAATGATGCTGTTTGATCTCCCTTGTGAACAACATTAATATTACCTTCAATTTCAAAAATAGAGATGAGAGAATCGATACGCTCGGCTCGATCCGTTTTTTCATTATACCATGATTCAAAAAGTTGGATAAAAATCCATTGTGTCCATTTGTAATAGCTCGGATCTGTAGTCTGGA
>JAHEGS010000174.1 GCA_024645005.1 Bacteroidota bacterium | reverse complement strand
TAATAGCCGAAGCAGATGATGGCTCTTTATGTGCCATACAAGCTAAGTGCTATAGCCCAGAGTATCCTGTTACCAAAAAAGATATGGATTCCTTTTTAAGTGAGTCTAATCGTAAAGAAATTTCAACACGCTTATTACTTGCCTCTACAGACATCATAGGAGGCAATGCAAGAAAGGTATGTCAGAGTCAAGAAAAGCCTGTCACCTTCTTCCTATATTCAGATTTTATTAACTCAACCATTGAGTTTCCAAAAGATATTAACAAGCTCACCAAGCCGAAATCAAAATCAAAACCAAAACCTAGACCTCACCAAGCAGATGCGATAAAAAATGTTCTTAAAGGCTTTAAAAAGCACGACAGAGGTCAGTTAATCATGGCATGCGGAACAGGAAAAACGTTTACGACTCTTTGGATTAAAGAAAAACTTAATGCCGAAACGACCCTAATACTTCTTCCATCTTTAAATTTATTAAGCCAGACATTAAAGGAGTGGTATTTTGGTGCGAGTAAACCTTTTAAATCATTTGCGGTTTGTTCTGATGATTCTGTAACTAAGAGTACAGAAGAAGATGCTGTTAAAGAATCCACACAAGAATTGTCTTTCCCAGTCTCTGCAGACGCAAAACAAATTCAGAATTTCTTAAAACAAAAAGGTACAAAGGTTCTTTTTAGCACATACCAATCCTCACCTATGATTGCAGAGGCAATGAAATCCAAATCTGTTCCACCATTTGATTTGGTTATTTGTGATGAGGCACATCGATGCACTGGGAAAGTAGGGAGTACTTTTACTACTGTTTTAGATGATAAAAAAATTAGAACAAAACAAAAATTATTTACTACAGCCACACCAAGAACATATTCACAAACAATCAAAGCTTCAGCAAAGATAAAAGAAATTGAAATAACGGGTATGGATGATGAAAAAGTATTCGGTCCTGTCTTTCATAATCTGAGTTTTGGTCAAGCTATAGCAAATGACCCACCTTTATTGACAGATTATCAGGTGGTAGTAGTTGGTATTGATTCACCGATGATAAAAGAATTTATAGATGAAAGAAGATTATTGGAAATTAATCCTGATGACAATATTGATGCCGAATCTTTGGCTGCACAAATCGGAGTTTTAAAATCTGTTAAGGATTACGGACTTAAGCGTGTAATTTCATTTCATGGAAGAGTAAATAGAGCAAAAAATTTTAGTAAAGATTTAATTGATGTACAACCTTTAATATCTAAAAAGCATTTACCAAAAGGAATATTAAAAACTGATTATGTTTCTGGTCAAATGCCAACTAATAAGAGATATCAATATTTACAACAATTAAAAGAATTGGATGGGTGTGATTACTACATATTATCAAATGCTCGTTGCTTATCTGAGGGTGTAGATGTCCCTTCAATAGATGGAATTGCTATCATTGACCCAAAAAAAAGTAAAACAGATATTGTTCAAACTATAGGGCGAGCAATACGTTTAAGTGAAAATAAAACAAAGGGTACGATTGTTATCCCAGTCTTTATTGAAGATGGAGATGATGCAGAAGCTAGAATAAATAAATCTAACTTTAAACCTGTTTATGATGTTTTGAATGCTCTGAGAGCACACGATGAGGCTCTTGGTTTTGAATTAGATGAAATGAGAACAGAACTTGGTAAGAAAAGAGTAAGTACAGGTCCAACAAGAAGACTTCCTAAAATACATATTGATATTCCAACTCGAATTAATTATGAATTTTCTGATGCAATAAAAACAGTACTTGTAGCAAATTCGACACAAAGCTGGTTTTATTGGTATGGGTTGATTGAGAAATATTTAGAAGAAACTAACAAAACAACTTTAGATATAGAAGTTAAAACTAATGATGTGGATGGAAACAAGATAGGTCAATGGATTAACAGCCAACGTTCTAAAAAATTAAATTTATCGACTAAACAAATTTCAATGCTTGAGAGCTTGCCTAAGTGGACATGGAATAAAAATGATTATTTATGGGAGGAGCTTAAGTCGGAATTATTTTTGTTCATAGAAGAGTTTGGTCACCCAAGGGTTAAAATTGATTATATTTCACCAACTGGATATGAGTTAGGGAAAAAAGTCGCACGATTTAGAGGTTCTATAGATACCGCAGATGAAAAGATAAAGTTTTTTAATAATCTTGAAGGATGGGTTTCTGATTTAAAAGAGTTTTATTGGAATGAAAACTACAAATTTGTATTAAATTTTGCAAAAGAAAATGGACATTTTAAGGTTCCTAGAAATGTAACAATTCTTCCAGAAAAAGTTAGTCCCTCTGGTTGGATAGAATCTGTCAGAAAATATTACAGAGATAAAGAGCCATTTTTGACAAAAAAAAGAATCAAGTTATGTGAAAAAATACCAAATTGGTTTTGGGAAACAAGCATTAATAAATTACATACCGATGGTTTTAATGCGCTGTTAATTTATATAAAACAAAATGGTCATCCATTCGCTAAAAAAGATTATGTCAATGAAAATGGTGTCGAATTAGGAAAATATCTAATCAACCTAAGAGATAGAAAGCGAGACGGAAATATAAACCAAGAAGAAATGACCAAATTTGAAAATCTTCCCAATTGGTCGTGGAATGCAAAAGAGGGTGGTTGGTTTTTAAAGCTTTTAGTCTTAAAAAGATTTATAAATAAACATAAACGATTACCAAAAATTGATGAAAAATTTGAGGATGAGCGTATAGGCTGGTGGGTGAAGGCACAAATTGATAGACAAGATGAATTAACGCCCAATAAAATTAAAGCATTAGAAGAGTTGCCAGGCTGGGCTTGGAAAAAGAAACATGAGATTTTATGGATGAAATCCTATGAAAAGGTTTTAGCGAATAAGAAAAGTGATAAAGAATTTTCTAGGCAGTGGATAAGAAGACAAAAAGAAAAATACAATTCGAAAGAACTATCCCCGGAACAAATTCAACTTTGTGAAAAATTATCCCAGTGGTAAATTGAACACACTTTGAGCACACCATAGGAAGTAAAATGTATATCAAAGAAAATTAATTGCGCCACGCCAGTCTTTTTCAGATACACAATAAATCATTTAGTTAATTTTTTTTCTATGACGTAATAA
>JAHEGS010000172.1 GCA_024645005.1 Bacteroidota bacterium | reverse complement strand
TGGAAAAGGATCCATTGCATTACAAATTCACTCCGGAGGAGGAATCAAGGTACAGTGGAAAAACATCCAAGTAAAACAATTGTAAAACTAAAAAGAGGTAGCTAGTCTACCTCTTTTTTTTATCTTGATGATTTAATTCTTATTGATCTTCCAATTGAGGAGTCGTTTTAGCTCCTTATTTTCTTTTCCCAATTCCAAGCTGATAGTAAAGCGTCTTTAAGAGTGTACTGTGATTTCCATCCTAGTACTTGATTTGCTTTCGTGGTATCAGCATATGCAGCTGTAATATCCCCTTCTCTTCGATCGACAATTTTATAGTTGAGCTTCTGTCCCGACACCTCTTCGAAAGCGTGTATCACTTCTAGTACAGACGATCCTTTTCCGGTACCGATATTAAACACTTCATAACTCTCAGAATTGTTTTTTTCGATGAGCCTTTTTAAAGCTGCTACATGAGCCTTAGCCAAATCTACAACGTGGATATAATCTCTGATACAGGTTCCATCCAGGGTTGGATAATCATCTCCAAAAACAGAAAGTTGTTCTCTTATTCCTATTCCAGTTTGAGTGATAAAAGGAACAAGGTTTTGTGGAGTTCCAATTGGTAGCTCTCCTATTTTTGAAGATTCATGAGCTCCAATGGGATTAAAATAGCGCAGTGCAATGGCATTGAGTTTTTTTGAAACTTTCGCAGTATCTCGTATAATCTCTTCACCAATTTGTTTGGTATTCCCATAAGGAGATTCTGCAGTTTTTGTTGGAGCTGCTTCTGTAATTGGCAACTCGTCAGCCTGTCCATAAACGGTACAGGAAGAACTAAAGATAAAATTAGCATCCCCGTAGTTTTTGTTTAAATTCGTATAAGATAAATCAACTGCACCGTAGTTAGCATATACTTCATCTGCGGTTAAGGCGCGATCATAAATTAAGATTTTATCTAGATATCCTTTATACCAGTTTGAATATCCAATATTTGTGTTCCCTATAGTTGAAATTGGGAAATTACTTTCTAATTGATTGGTAGCACCTCCTGTGTCACAGTCTTTTAAACCATAGCTAGATACAGATCCTATCGAAATTCCATTAATATACCAATAAGCTTTGTTGTTATCGAAAACCAAAGTAACCATGTTCCACTGATTGTAGAAATCAGGAAAAGAAGCTGAAGAAAAATAATTACAATTATTTTCTGTTTCTCCATATAAAAATGCAGTACTTCCTTCATCTCTGTATTCTAAATTTTTTTCATAAGAAGTCGTTGATGATCCAAATAAATCAAAATTGACTCCATCACTGGTAGGTTTCATCCAAAATGAAAGCGTTCCTCCACTTCGATATAAAACATCAGAAAAAGAAGCATAATCATTGACTCCATCGAAGTAAATACCATTTGATGAAACAGATGCTCCACTCAGTGTAATATTCCCAGGTTTATTGGCTTCATTGGAAGGAGCTAAGTTACTGATCGTAGTTCCAGAATAACCACCAGAAACTCCAACATCGTAATATCCTTTTAATCCTGTTGTAACCAATCCGTTCTGCCCAAAAGTTAGAATGGAAAAAAGCATTGCAAATACAGTCAAAATAAATTTGTTCTGTATTTTTAAACACCAAAAAAGTATTCGAATAATAGTATTCAAAATAGTTAGAGCTCTCTGTAAGTTATATCGTTAGCTGTAAAAATAGAAAATCTAATGAATATACCATGATTTTTAACACTTTAGGCCTAATTTACTTACACAAAATATTAGAATATTTTTTATAAACACTACTTAATGTACCTATTATAAAAAAATATGATTTTTGTAAATTCATATAATGTTCAAATTTTATTAAATAAAATATATTTATTCAATTAAAGAATAATTGACATTTTTCAATTATGTTGACATGCGTTAATTTCATCTTAAAGCTTCATACCAACTTTTATATAATCAATATATTTAACCCATGAATTCGATTAAAACCCTCTATTTCACGATTAAGAAGTGGCTTGAAAACAAGTACATTTCCAACGGATTATACATTATTGGTTTTCTTGCTCTTTATATTTTTTATATCAATCCCAAGGTTGATTTCAAAGAACACTCTGAAAAGGGAATTCAATTTGAACAGATCAGTCTAAGTCAGGCCATTCAAAAATCTAAAGCCAAAAATAAACCCCTTTTTGTCGATGTCTACGCTACCTGGTGCGGTCCCTGTAAACGAATGAAAAAGTTCACCTTTACAGATGAAAAACTAGGAACATACTACAATGAGCATTTTATAAACATCAGTCTCGATGGTGAAACAATAGAAGGAAGAAGATTTCATAACTCCTTCCCCTTTTCAGCCTATCCTACTGTATTTATCATCTCTCCAAAAGGAGAAGTTCAGCTCAAAGAAGAAGGCTTTAGTTTTGCCTTCTCATTACTCAATAAAGCTAAAACCCTCTAATGATGTCTTTTAAAACCCTCTCTCTAAATTTCTTATTACTCTTAAGTTATGTTTCAACTGCACAGGTCTGGAACTCACCTGAATCCATCACTCCTATAGAGGTTGGACAAACTATTCCCGACGGTGCACTTGTCAATGCCGAATTAACTCCCATATCACTTTTTGAAGTGTTAAGCAATCAAAAAGCAGTCATAGTTATCTATAGAGGTGGCTGGTGCCCTTACTGCAATAAACAACTCGCAGAACTTACCGATGTAGAATCAAAAATTAAGGAATTAGGGTATAGAATCATTGCCATCAGCCCTGAAGATGCTATCAATATCAAGGAATCTCTAACAAAGAATAAGATCAATTACGAACTCTATTCCGATCCAGAAGCTCAACTTATTCAAAACTTAGGTCTTGCCTTTTACAGCAGTGATAGAACCAACAATTACATCACAAAAAAATCAGCTGGCAAGCATACTGGAATTTTACCAGTTCCTGCAGTTATTGTAGTAGGAATCGATAAGAAAATCAACTACATCTATCACGATGCTGATTATAAAGTGCGATTAGATTCTAATGAACTACTTAGTATTATAACTACTTTGAATTAATCCGATTGCTTAATTATTTGATTTTTTATAGTATTTTTAGAAGTACTAAGAATTGATGATGATATCTGACATT
>JAHEGS010000064.1 GCA_024645005.1 Bacteroidota bacterium | reverse complement strand
TTACTACGGCTACATCAGTATCCGATGAACTATAAGTGATTGTATTGGTGTTTGAACTTACTCCCATTAATGAAATTGAAGTATCGTTATAAGTCGCATTTATCGTACTTAATCCCGATATAGGGGCATCGTCTCTGGCAACAGTGATACCAACACTAGCAGTCGCCTCATTGTAATTATCATCGGTTAGCACTACTGCTGTTAGTGTAGCTGTTCCTGCTCCTACAAAACTCAAGGTCGTTCCACTTACTACAGCTACATCGATATCCGATGAACTATAAGCGATTGTATTGGTATTTGAACTTACTCCCGTTAATGTAATTGAAGCACCGTTATAAGTCGTATTTATCGCACTTAATCCTGATATAGGAGCTGTACCCTTATCAATAGTAATCGTCGTAGTTGCTGTTGCAGCTTCATAATTTTGAGTTTGTGTTTGTACTGCCGTAATAATAGAAGTCCCTACTCCATTTATTGTCACAGAACCTGTAGAAGCATCAATACTAACAACTGAAGTATTCGAACTAGAAAAGTTGATAGCACCTGTACTTGAAGTTGTTGATGTTATTGCAAATACTGGGTCTCCATAATTAAATGATTGAGAAGTTAAACTCAAATTAGGTGCAACTCTACTATTGGTATTTTTAGTGTTATTGGATTGAGTTGTTAAAACCACATTACCATTACTATCATAGAGAGAAGTTAATTTAGGGGTAACAGTAATCAATTCATTTCCATCGACTTCTCCAACAAGTGGAACTTCTAAAATAAAAGTCAAAGAATTAACCCCAGAATAACTCAGACTCAGTGGTGTAGTTTGTGATAATGTTGCTGTACCTCCACTCATCGTTAATTCAAAAAGCGATTCATCTATATCCCCTGTTCCATTACATTCAGAAAAAACTGAATCTGAAAAAGTCACTGTTAATTGAGTATTATCAGCTGATAAAGAAGTACTGTTAATGATAGCTGCAGTCGTATTATTTTCAATTCCACCATCAGTTATGGTTCCCCAAGTAGCATCAATGGTTGCACGAGCAGTAGTAACTGAACTTGTATTAGAATACTTAGCATTTCCAAAATATACATTAACTCCACTTACTAATGTTTGAGTTGCCCAAGACTCTAAAATAGCGTCGTAATAACTTCTACATAAAGTCGTATTATTTAGGAAATTAGATAAGTTAGTAACGGCTTCCACGTTCCAAGAACTGAGGTCTTGATTGAACTTCGAGGCATTAATAAACATATTGGACATATTAGTAACTAATGAGGTATTCCAAGCTGTATAGGTGTCAGATACCGTTACACTTTGAGTCGTTAATGGTTGATTAAATGCTATTGCCCCATTAAACATATCTGACATGATTGTTACCTTTGAGGTATTCCAATTCGTTAGGTCTCCATTAAATGCCAAAGCACCTTTAAACATTCCTTGCATGGTGGTCACATTTGAAGTATCCCAGGAAGAAAGGTCTTGATTAAACGCTCTTGCATTAACAAACATTTCTTTCATAGTAGTCACCTTCGCAGTATTCCAATTCGACAAACTACTATTGAATTGGTATGCACTTTCAAACATCCAGTAAAAAGTAGTAACATTTGCAGTATTCCAAGCAGTATACGTTGTTCCATTTACGGTTGCGGATTTAGTGTCTATATTTTGATTAAACACTTTTGTTTGCCTAAACATCTGTGATAAATTAGTCACTGCAGAAGTATTCCAATTAGAAATGTCAGCATTAAATAAATAATTTCCTCTAAACATTGAACCCATATTTGTCACATTGCTCACATCCCAAGCCGTATAATTACCATTTGAATTGGTTACATACTTTGTTGATAGATCTTGATTAAAAACATAACAATGATCAAACATACCACCCATATAGGTCGCGGAGGACGTATTCCATGAACTAATATCTCCATTAAAAACAACAGCATCTGAAAATGTTGAAGCAAAATTGGTAACACTCGATGTATTCCAGGTACTAATATCCCCATTGAATTTAGATGCCCTTCTAAAAGTATTTGACATATCCTTAACCGATGAAACATCCCAGTTAGCTAAAGACTGATTAAAGTTAGAAGCTCCATCAAAAGTTTTCGATAAAGTAGTTACTGCAGAAACAGTCCATGCGTCATAAGTACTTGAAACCGTAACAGATTTTGTATCAATACTTTGATTAAATACGGTTGCCCCATAAAATACTTCAGCCATATTGGTGACATTTGTTGTATTCCAATTTCCTATATCCGTATTAAATACTTTTGCATCCGTAAAGATTCTATATAAGCTAGTAACATTTGATGTATCCCAAGCTACATAAGATTCCCCACCTACTGAAACTACTTTTGTATTAACATTTTGATTAAAAGCTCTTGTTTGTCGGAACATCTCACTCATTGTTGTAACTGATGACGTATCCCAATTGGAAATATCAGCATTAAAAACATAGTTCCCTCTAAATAATACACTCATATTGGTTACATTACTCACATCCCAAGCCACATAATTGCCATAAGTATTAGCGACAGTTTTAGTTGATAAATCTTGATTAAAAGCATAACATTTATCAAACATTGAATTCATATTAGTAACGGATGAGGTATTCCAAGAACTAATATCTCCATTAAAATTATCCGACTGAGAGAATAATGAAATCATATTAGTAACCTTGGAAGTATTCCATACAAGAGTTTCAGTCGTTAAGCCATCACAATTATAAAATGCATTAGACATATCAGTTACCATAGATAAATCAGGAGCATCTGTAGCTGTAATTGTCATATTCAAACAATTGTAAAACGATCTATAAAATGTTTCCCATTTACCGGATCCCCACTGTTTGATGTCTTTTAAGTAATCTCTTGCTTGATTGTTACCATAAGCGTAAAACTTCCCAATATCATTAGTGCTATCAGGTAACACACTGATTGAATAAGATCCAGAATTAGTATAGGTATGTGTAGGATTAGAACTCCCTGTAAGCGAACTACTAGTGGTTCCATCACCCCAATCAATTGTAATATTGGTATAATTTTGCAATGGAAACGATAGTGTTGTACCTGCAGTAGGAATTTCCCAAGAAGTTATAAAAGGCTCTATAGGTGGGGTAAAATTACTACTTGTATTATCATAAGCATAAAGCGAAGAAACATCCGAACTACTTAGAGCCATATTCCAAAATTTCACATCATCTACTGATCCTTGATAAAGATTAGTAGTGCCATCTAGTTGAAATCGATCTCTTCCTACTGCTAATCCATAATTTTGAATATTAAATACATTTCTTCCTGATACAGCCGGTGATTTAGACGCTATTAAAGTCCCGTCAATATAAATGTGTCTCTTTTTAGTTGAATAATCCCAAACAAATACATATTGATGCCACTGTCCATCACTATTTTTTCCAGAAGCACTTGTGCTAAAGCCTTCATTAAAACTGTTAAACTGTATACTATTACCCATTCTGATAATACAAGCCGTATACATTCCCATTTCTTCTCCTAATGACAATAAGTTTAAGGTAGAAGTAGAAGTTGATTTAGCCCATATACTAATGGAAAAACTAGCGTTGGTATTAGCAAATTCACTTAGTGAACCATTTCCAAAATAAATATAATCATCTACCCCATCTAGTAAAACAGCAGCATTGTTATTTCCAAATCGATCAGTGGTAAACGAGGGAGTTCCTGTAACAGTTCCCGAATACAAATTACCACTGGTATCATTTAAGTTTTCGAAAAATTCATAAGAGCTAATTAGATTATCAGATTGCGGCTTTTGTGAAAATCCAAATTGAACCACCAAAAACAACATTAATGTCGAAAATAATTTCATGTCCTTTAGTTAATTATAATTGCGGACGAAAATATTCTCTTTAAATGCTTTTATAGTTTAGTTTTTTAAATTACTTTAATCAATTAGTAAAAACTGACTACAATTTATATGGATATTTACCCAGCTTATATAGCCCTGGGATTGATGGCTATAATTCTATATAGAATTTTCGAATCCATCAACTCTGAAAATGAATACCACCTTAAACACTTGTTTTACCACTTTGTATTTCAATTCATTTTTATTGCTCATTACTCAATTCATTTAATAACTTCATATGAATTTTCAATCACAGTAACCTTTTTATTGAGGTATTTCACCTATCTGTTTCTTTACCTCTACATCAAATCTGTCATCTATTCAAAAAGAGCAAAACTCAAAATAGGCTATTTTGCTTTAGCAGGTCTTATTCTCTCTGTCTATTATTTAAACACCAAAGGAATACATCTTATTAATTACTCTAGTAAGGTAACTAGTGACTCTAGCATCTATCACATCAATGCTAGTGTAATTAGTGGAAATGAAGACTTTTTATTCTTGAGTTATTTCGGGCAACTAATTTACAGTATCCTAATGTTGAGATTGTTTTTCAATTCTCATAAACTGACTAGTAATCCTGAGAATATTATTCGCTTAAAAGACGGATTGACCCTTTATTTAGTGTTTTTTATAGTGTCAATCTTATTGACCATGAATAATATAGTGTTACTGTATTTTAATATTCATTTTATATCCTATAGTTTCATTACAAGAATGATTGGATTCACTACTCTTTTGATTTTCTTCATTTTTCCAAATACTTCAAAAGAGTTGTTTTCAATTAAACTAAAAAAGAAGACAACAAATAAAACAAAATCTATTTTTGATCAGATTCTAAATTATTTCGAAGAATCTGAACCTTTTTTAAATCCTAATTACAACCTTTCTAACCTATCAATTGATACAGGTTTTCGCAATGAGATTATTAGAGAGAGTATTAAAAGTCACTCTAATAAAACTGTTCCAGCTTTTATCAATTCACATCGAATTGAAAAAGCATGCAAATTAATCCAAGAAGGATATCTTAAACAATACAGTATGAATGCCTTAGTTGAAGTATCAGGTTTTACTTCTCAACCTACTTTCAACAGGGCCTTTAAATTAGTTAGCGGTAAAACCCCTACTGAGTATTCTGAATCTTATTCGTAAAAATTGATAAATAGAAATTTTTCAGTATTAGCAAAATGTTTACCAGTTAACAAAAACCTAAATGAAGAGAACAAAAAAAGCCCATTCTTTCGAATGAGCTTTAGTTTTGTTGTGACCTCAACAGACGAAAGTACAAACTTTTTAGAGGAGCTAAAAGGATAGTTTCTTTTTAGTTAGGATATTGAACTCAAATAAGGCTGTTTATAATATCTCTTACCTGTAGCCTTGTATAAAGCGTTTGCTACAGCTGCGAAGGTAGGAGGGAAAGTAGGTTCTCCTAATCCAGTTGGATCAATGTCATTTTTCACAAAATGAACTTCGATTTCTTTTGGAGCTTCGCTCATTCGAATCATTCGATAATTGTGGAAATTGTTTTTACTAGGAACTCCGTTATTGAATGTTAATTCACCGTAAAAAGCATTTCCAACTCCATCTACAATTCCTCCTTCGGCCATATTTTTTGCTGCATCTGGATTTATAACAATCCCACAATCGACCGTACAAGTAACTTTCTTAACAATAGGTTTTCCCTGCTCCAACTCTAAATCAAGTACCTCTGCCACATAGGAATTATGACAAAAATAAGCAGAAACTCCTCTGTTTTTAGATTGGTTTTCTTTGCCCCAGTTAGACTTTTCTTTTACGAGTTCTAAAACCCCAGCATAACGCTTTGGATCGTATTCATTACGTTCTCCAACAGGATTATCCATAGCCTTTTTCAATAGTTCTAATCTGAATTCAATAGGATCTTTCTGAGCTAATTCAGCCACTTCGTCTAAAAAGGACTGTTCTGCACTGGCCATAAAATTAGAACGTGGTGCCCGATAAGAACCAACGGTGATATTAGAATCGATTGACCATGACTCCGCAATATAATTATCCACAGCACCAGCTGGAAAACGATTTTCTGCAATAGGGCTTTCAACCATCCCTCCAGCATTCAAATGAAAAGCTATTAGATTATTATTGGCATCCAATCCTGCTTTATAATGAATTTGATACGAAGGGCGATAAATGCCATCTGTCATATCATCTTCACGGGTATAGACCAATTTAACAGGAGCTTTTACCTCTTGAGATATTAAAGCGGCTTCAACGAGCCAATGTGCGTAAGATCTGCGCCCATATCCGCCTCCAATTCTAGACATTTGAATATCGATGTTCTCAATGGGCATACCTAAGCGCTCTGATAAGGTCTGTTCTGTATATTCTGGTTTTTGAAGTGGACCTATCAGTGATGCTTTACCGTCTCGAACATCTGCAAAAAAGTTCATGGGTTCCATGCAATTATGAGCCAAGAAAGGAGCGCTATAAGTGCGTTCAATTACTTTAGTTGCTATTGAGAAAGCTTTTTCTGGATCTCCATCTCTTCTGAGTACGCTAGTCTTTTTTGAAAGCATTGCTTCCATTTGCTTATAATGATCTTGAGTGCTTTCTAATCCTGAAGGTGTGTGTTGTTGCCACTTCATTCCAAAGCGATCTCTAGTCTCAGTTGAACTTTCAATGGGTTCACATTCCAAGCTTATTAATTTCTTAGCTTGCATCACCTCCCAAGTGGAGTTACCAACCACAGCCACCACTTCATTAAAAGTCATAGTGTCGAAAAATTTCTTTTCGAAACCCTCCTTAAAGACTTTAATTTTAAAGACATCGATAATGCCGGGCATCGATAGTGTTTTTGATGCATCAAAGGATTTTATCTTTAATCCAAATGCTGGAGGGTGAATAATCATCGCCGTTAGCATCCCCTCTTTGTAGGTGTCAATTCCAAATAAAGGTTTGCCTGTAACAATATTTTGAGCTTCAACATTTTTCTTTGAATGCCCAATAATACTAAAATCTTTTACCTCTTTTAATTCTACCTTTTCGGGAACAGCTCTTTGTGCAGCAAGTAATGCCACTTCTCCATAACCTATTTTTTTATTGGTTAAATCGTGATATAAATAACCCGCTTTGGTTGTAATTTCACCTACAGAAACATTCCAAAGTTCTGCAGCCGCTTCTTTTAACATGAGTCGTGCTGTTGCACCTGCTAAACGAAGTCCATGCCAACCTCTTCGAATGGCATTACTTCCCCCTATAAATTGAAAACTATAAGCATCGGTATCCAGTGAAGCCTGCTCAACGATTACCCTGTTCCAATCTACATCGAGTTCATCTGCAATGATCATAGGCATGGAGGTTTTTACATTCTGTCCTGCCTCTGGATTTGGAGACATAATGGTCACTAAACCATTTTCTCCAATTTTTAAATAACTATTGATTTTAAACCATTCATTAGGTAGTTCTTGAGCTCCTAATTCTATACCTTCTTTAGATTTACAGGCATTTAATATGCTAAATCCCAAGATAAGACCACCACTAGCTAGACTGGTATTCTTTATAAATGCTCTTCTTCCAATTTTTGTATTTGTCAATACCATGAATGTATTCGTTTTAATTCAAATCTTTCCAAACAGAAGGAGTCATTCCAGTTTTTTCTTTAAAGAATCGAGAAAAGTGATTCGGATATTCAAATCCTAAGGCATAGGAGACTTCTTTAATGGAGTCTTTTTCCGTATGAAATAGTGTTTTAGCCTTATCTAAAAGAAAATCTTGAATATATCCTTGAGCAGAAATACCTAACTGCTGCTTTACCAAATCTCCAAAGTAATTAGCAGATAGATTAAAAGCTTCAGCACAATAGGATACATTTGGAGGACCAAACCTCAAGTGTTTTTGATCGACATAATATTCAATCAACAAATTATTTAACTTTTCAGAAAGATTGATTAAGGTGTGCTCTCTGGTATTAAACTGTCTTTCATAAAAACGTTTAGAATAATTGAGCAACATCTCAAGATAATTCAACAACAACTCTCTAGAAGTTTTATCGATCGGATGGTTTAATTCTTCGTTGAATTTTTCAAAAAGATCAATTACCAAGGAGCGCTCTTTATTTGAAATATGAAGCGATTCCGATATTGCATAGGAGAAAAAGTGAAAGTCTTTTATTTTCTGCTTTAAATGAGATCCCTCCAACAATTCCTTGTCAAAAATGAGTCCCCAACCACTTGCAGTAACAGGTCCAACACCTCTGTATTCCAATCCGAATTCTTGTCCAGGTTCGAAAAACACTAGAGTTCCTTCTTGATAGTCATACGTATTTCTACCATAGATGATCTCTGCGCAATTGGTCTCTTTTAAAAAGATTAAATAGACATCTGTTTTGTAATTTTTTGCATCAATTACTTTAGGTTCAAGACTTTTGAAATTGATTATTGATATTAATGGATGAACGGTTTCCACCCCCTTTAAATCGTTATAATCTTGAACCGTTTTGTAATGAATTGTTTCCATAATAATCTCTAAGTATAAGGCTGAAAATTAAATTCCATTTACTTTTAATTCTTTTAAAGTTACGGCCTTTTGGATTAAATCCAATCGATCTTTTTTGGGATTTGGTTTTCCAACAGCAGTTCCATCTGCTTGAAATTCAATCATACCTTCATTTTGATCATCATATAAAGGCCAATTGGGTAATCCTTCACTATTTGGACTTCCTGTTTTAGCAAAGTTTGCCCAATAGGTATTCATAAGCTTACTCATTTGAATATCTTCATCAGTCGTTTGTTGCACTCCCCAACGAGCGTTTAAATTTCCAAATGCATAGGGGATTTCAGAGGCATGAGGAGCTCCATATATTGCTCTTTCTTTCATAGACTCCGTCACATAAGAGAAAATATAAACATAGGCGTTTTTACCTCCTTTAGTAACTGCTGAGGCGGTAAAGCGAGCAGGTTCTGCCCATACGTTATCGGTGTTTACTTTCGTTAAGATTTCAGCTAAGGGAGCTTCTCCTGTTGGATCAAACACTTTTTTTGCTTCCTCAGCTAAACTTCCAAATTTACTAAAGAGTTCCTCCTTATTTTCAGCATTTAAATTTAATGCTTGAACTTCGGCACTATTCGATCCAATCATCACATCAGCATCGTTTTGGTTTCCGTTGTTATAGACACTTTCTGCAGTTTCTACAACGAGCTTGCCATCAAAAATAACACCAGAATAGGTGAGTGATCCCTTACTATCATGTTGGGCTCCTCCATCGACTATTTGTTCTACTGGAAGGGCTCTTAACTGTGCTAATGCTGCTGCATCGGTACCATTAATTCCGTGTTTACGTGCAAAATTGATACCTGCAGTTTCTGCTGAAACCGGATAAAATCGATCTGAGTTATCTTCTTTTAAAGGTCTTGCCGTTAAAACACCGTCACGTCCTCCTCCTGATTCAACAATAGCCTTTTGAAATAATCCATTGGCAGAAGGAATCGTCAGAAGGGATTGTACTGAAACACCCCCTGCGGATTCTCCAAAAATGGTTACATTATTGGGATCCCCTCCGAATGCTGCAATATTGTTTTTAATCCATTTTAAAGCAGCGATTTGATCCATATACGCATAATTACCTTTAGGTTCTTCTGGATGTTCTTTAGATAAGGCTGGGAAGGCAAAAAATCCGAATCGAGCCAAACGGTAATTAACTGTCACTAATATGACTCCTTGTTTTGCAAAGGCTCCACCATCAGTATCTGGAGAAGATCCTGATCCAAAAACAAACCCCCCTCCATGAATCCATACCATCACTGCAGCTTTGTCTCCTTGAGCCAAACCTTCAGGTCTCCATACATTTAAAAACAAACAGTCTTCGGAAGAACCTGCAGCAATACCACCGTAATTCCCCCATCCATTTTGTGCACAATTGGGCCCAAATTCTAAAGCATCACGAACTCCTTCCCAATCTTGAGCTGGTTGAGGAGCTCTCCATCGAAGTTCGCCAACAGGAGGCAAAGCAAAAGGAATTCCTTTAAACGTGTCGACACCATTTTCACTTGCCCCTTTTAATAGTCCGTTTTCTGTTTTAATTAGAAGTGAGTTTTCTGTAGTTTGAGCTTGTAAGTTTAAGCCAATAACAGCTGTGAATAATACCAATATGTTTTTCATTTTTATAGAAATATATAATTATTACTCAAATATAATCAAGCAGTTACCTTCTTAATAACACATCCGTAATAGTGGTAGTTAAATCCGTAATATTGATACTTTTTCACCTATATAGGTGCCATAATTTTGTCAAATACTTAGCGTATAGCTAATTAGACTAATCAATAAAAAAATTACACCATGGAATATGTAACGCTTAACAATGGAGTAAAAATGCCCATTTTAGGATTTGGAGTTTTTCAAATGAGAGATCCTGAAGAATGTGAAAATGCCGTTTTAGAAGCCCTTAAAACTGGATATCGATTAATCGATACTGCAGCATCTTATTTTAATGAAAAGGAAGTAGGTAATGCTATTAAAAAAAGTGGTGTTCCAAGAGAAGAATTGTTCATCACCACCAAATTGTGGATTGATGGAACCGGATATGAAAATACCAAGCTAGACTTTCAAAGATCTTTAGATAACTTGCAACTCGATTATTTGGATTTATTTCTAATTCATCAGCCTTATGGTGATATTCACGGCAGCTGGAGAGCTTTGGAAGAACTCTATGAAGAAGGGAAAGTTAGAGCTATTGGTGTGAGTAATTTTCATCCTGATCGTCTCGTAGATTTAATCGCTTTTCATCATATTATTCCTGCAGTCAATCAAATTGAAACGCATCCCTTTCTCCAACAACTTGAAACTCAAAAATTTCTAGAAGAACAGGGAATTCAAATAGAATCATGGGCTCCTTTTGCAGAGGGTAAAAATGAGCTATTTTCCAATAAATTATTACAATCCATTGGAGATAAATACAACAAAAGTATTGCTCAAGTAGTGTTGAGGTGGCTTACTCAAAGAGGCGTAGTGGCGATTCCCAAATCAGTTCATAAAGATCGAATTCAACAGAACTTTGAGATTTTTGATTTTAAACTAAGTAAGGAAGAAATTTTAATAATTGAAAGCTTAGACCTTAAAAAGAGTAGTTTCTTTGATCACAGAGATCCAGCAATGGTTAAATGGCTCTGCGAAAGAAAATTAGAACATTAAAATTGGTAGCTATAACCGTAATATTGGTACCCCTTATTTTGGTTTTAATAAGGATCTTTACAATAATCATATTAAATATGAATCTCATGAAATTAATTTACACCTTTATTTTTACCTTGTTTTCAATGAGCCTATTTGCTCAAAATGCCGATTATAAAGTATCCTCCTATAAAAATCTAGATTTAGATCCTGAAAGAAAAGCACCAAACACTCATTATATTGGAAGTGCATGGCTAAGAGGATTAGTAGGTCGCAATGAAACCGATTTAAATTTCGGAGTTACACTCGCCACTTTTAAAGCAAATTCTACTCTTAACTGGCATACTCATTCAAGTGGTCAGGTTCTAATCATCGTTGATGGGAATGCTTACTATCAAGAACGCGGTAAAGAAGTGATTGTTTTAAAAGAAGGAGATGTTGTGAAGTGTGATAAAGAAACAGAGCACTGGCACAGTTCTACTTCAGATAGCGATGTTTCTTATATTGCAATCTATGGGGGATCAACACCTACTACATGGACAGAAGAAGTAACCAAAGAATACTACGATAGTATCGATTTGGAAGCTGCTAAACAAAGAAATCAATAAGTCCTAAAGTCCAACTTAGATTAAACCTTTTATCAATTTTTGAGTCGAATTAAAATACGGGTATTTTACTTAACAAACTAAACTAAATAATCATGGCAAGCTATTCTATAAGTGTTAATGGAAAAACACAAACGGTAGAAGTAGATCCTTCTACTCCTTTACTTTGGGTTTTAAGAGATCATCTACAATTGGTAGGAACTAAATACGGTTGTGGTATAGCCCAGTGTGGTGCTTGTACCATTCATGTTGGTGACATAGCAGTTCGCTCTTGTCAATTTCCTGTTTCATCAGTGGGAAATCAAAAAATCACTACGATAGAGGGTCTTTCAGAACATGGAGATCACCCTGTGCAAGAAGCATGGAAAGAAGAGGATGTTGCTCAATGTGGCTATTGTCAATCTGGGCAAATCATGCAAGCTGCTGCCTTATTAAAATCGAATCCTAACCCCTCTGATGAAGACATTGAATCCGTTATGAACGGCAATATTTGTCGTTGTGGAACCTATACAAGAATTAAAAAGGCTATTAAAACAGCCGCTAAAAACTCTTAAAATATTCCTATGAAAAAGTCAGATAACAATATGGATAGACGTTCGTTCGTTCAAGTATCTTCCTTAGCGACAGGAGGAATGATGCTGAGCTTTAGCTGGTTAGCAGGATGTAAATTCACTGCAGAAGAAGCCTTGCAAATGCCTAAAGAATGGTTTGAATTAAATAGCTATGTTAAAATTGGTGAGAACGGAGTTACCACTTTATTTGCACCCAACCCTGAATTTGGTCAAAACGTAAAGACCTCCTTTCCTATGTTAATTGCAGAAGAACTAGACATCGATTGGAAACAAGTAATTGTGGAGCAAGGAAACTTTAATCCTATCAAATTTAATCGTCAATTTACAGGAGGTAGTCAGGGTATTAGAAATGCTTGGACGCCACTTAGAACAGCAGGAGCAACGGCTCGAATGATGTTAGTGAATGCTGCCGCTCAATCGTGGAATGTAGATGCTGGTGAGATAACTACTGCAGACGGAATTATTTTTCATGAAGCTTCAGGTAAAAAAGCGGGTTATGGAGAAATGGCTTCTTTAGCTTCCACCTTTGAAGTACCCAAAGAAGTGAAACTTAAAGAATCGAAAGACTTTAAAATTATTGGGCAATCAAAATCCAATGTAGATAACGACTCCATTACTAGTGGAAAACCACTATTTGCGATGGATCACTATGTAGAAGGAATGTTAACCTCAATGATTGTACATCCCCCTGCTTTTGGGATGCAATTAAAATCATTCGACAAATCTTCAGTGATTCAAATGCCTGGAATTGTCGATGTTTTTGAAATAAATGTTTTCAAAGAGGATTATGAACGAAATTTCTTTGACACAACCTCATTTACGAAGAAAGTAGCCATTGTTGGTAACTCCACTTGGGAGGTGATGCAAGCAAAGAAAGCATTACAAGTTCAGTGGGAAGAAATGCCTGCATCGAGCTATAAAATGGCAGGATGGGGTGGTAGAACCATGGATATTAGTATTCCATCAGGTTTGGAAAGCACCAAAGATCACAGAGCTAAAATGGAAGAACTAAGCAAAAATCCTGTCCAACAAATGCGCAGAGATGGAAATCCTGAAAAAGCATTTAAGGAGGCGGCTACTATATTGGAAAGAACTTACAATGCACCCTATTTATCGCATAACACCATGGAGCCTATCAATTGCTTTGCTGATGTAAAAAGTGATTCAGCGGTAATTTATGGCCCAGCTCAGGCTCCTGAGTTAATCATGGGAACCCTAGAAAACAGCTTAGGAATTTCAAGAGATAAAATTCAAATTAATTTAGCCCGTATGGGTGGTGGATTTGGAAAAAGAGCCTACAGCCATTATATGGTAGAAGCAGGATTAATTTCACAAAAAGTACAAGCTCCAGTAAAATTAGTTTATTCTCGTGAAGACGATATCACAAGCGGTATCTACAGACCTACCTATACTGCAACTTATAGGGCTGCATTAGACAAGGATAATAACCTAATTGGTTTACACATTATCGGAGGAGGAGTTCCTGAAAATCCAATTCACGCGAATCGATTCCCTGCAGGGGCAATCGATAATTACTTAGCAGAAGGATTTCAAATTCCATCCAATATTTCAATAGGAGCATTTAGAGCACCCCGATCCAATTTCAACGCTGCTGCAGAACAATCCTTCTTGGATGAATTAGCTGAATTGTTAGGTAAAGATCCTATTGATTTTAGATTAGAGCTTTTAAAAAGAGCACAAGAAAATCCAGTAGGCGAACGCAATGACTACGATGCGAAGCGCTATGCAGGAGTCATAGAACTTGTAAAAGAAAAATCCAAGTGGGGAGATCCTTCCATTAAAACGGCTCGTGGAGTTTCAGCTTATTTTTGCCATAACTCTTATGTAGCCGAAGTTGTAGATATCGATACTTCAAACGGCACCAATAGAATTGCAAATGTAACTGCGGCTGCCGATTGTGGAATTGTTGTTAATCCTGACGCTGCTAAAAACATGGGTGAAGGTGGAATTATAGATGGTATTGGAAATGCTTTATTTGGTGAGCTTACCTTCGATAATGGTAAGCCTTCAAAAAACAATTTTAACAGCTATCGAATGATTCGTCAACAAGAGGCCCCAAAAAATATCGATGTACATTTTGTAGAAAACAACATTGATCCAACAGGTCTCGGAGAACCGTTCTTCCCCCCTGCTTTTGCCGCTGTAGCCAATGCGATGTATAAGGCCACTGGAAAGAGAAGTTACGATCATCCGATTATTAAAGAATAAATTAACTAATTGCAATTCTATCAAAGCAGTCTAAATCTTCTATTAGGCTGCTTTTTTATTGCAAAATAATCATCTTGAATAATGGTAGTTTATGCCGTAATTATGGTACATTAAAACAGCTATAGGTAGTTGAACTTTGTAATAAATTAAACTACTTAAAAATGATTAAAAGAATTTTACTGATTAGTGTATTTGTGCTGATTTCAAAGATAAGTTTTGCACAATACGCTTCGATTGAAGCAAGTACAGGAGGATTTTCATTTATTCCAGCCTTTGCTTCTAAAGACCCTCATTTTATTGCAACCGCTGGTACCAGTAGCAAACACAGATTATCCGCTCACCTTTTAACCAATTTGAGAATGGAAAATGGAGTGCCAAGAAATTTAGTCATCATCTCTAGATATCGACTGATCGATCAAAAATTAAAAATGAACGTAGGTGTATACATTCCTGCTTTTCAGATTACTGATGATTATACCGTTAATACCTTTTTTTCACAAGATGTAACAATTTCCTACCCTGTATCAGAATCGGTCACTTTGGGCGCTTTTTACTTACACGGTAAAGGAAGAAATTTTGATCACAACTCTAATTTTTTATCATTAAATACAACAGTTGTTAAAGGCAAAATGAGTTTTCTAACTCAAGCTTATGTTCTAGATTTGGATAACACCTATGGAATGGCAGAAACTTTAGCTTATAAATTAAGCGATCAGTTTAGTTTAAAAGCTTTTGCGACAAAAATTATTTCTAGTAGAGAATTTAAATGGACCGTTGGAGTTAAGTACAATCTTTAATTTGTTAAACATTCTTTAAACCTTTAGTGTTTTTTGACATCAAACTGATATAATTCTTATCTTTCGTTTCCTTGTCTTTACCGACAAATTAAACAAACTAATCCAAATACTCTATGGCTCAATTTACACTTAACGTTAACGGATCATCGCATCAAGTCGATGTAGAACCAGACACTCCCATTTTATGGGTACTCAGAGATCATTTAAATCTCGTTGGAACCAAATACGGTTGTGGTATCGCTCAATGTGGTGCCTGTACTATTCATTTAGATGGGATGGCTACCAGAGCTTGTCAACTTCAAGTATCTATGGTGGGAAACAGTGAAATTACTACTATAGAAGGACTCTCAGAAAATGGAGATCACCCTGTACAACAAGCTTGGTTGGAAGAAGATGTCCCACAATGTGGTTATTGCCAAACAGGACAGATCATGACTGCTGTTTCACTTCTCAAAAACAACCCTCATCCAACAGATGAAGAAATCGAAATGGGTATGAGCGGAAATTTATGTCGTTGTGGTACTTACACTCGAATAAAGAAAGCCATTAAAAGAGCGTCTAACAGTTAATTATTAAGATCATGTCTACATTTAAAACAAAAACCTCAAGAAGAGAATTTATAAGAAATGTTTCCCTCGGTTCTGGTGGAATCATTTTGAGTTTCAATTG
>JAHEGS010000161.1 GCA_024645005.1 Bacteroidota bacterium | reverse complement strand
CAACAGGTAATGTGGAATTTCTTGGGATGATTCTTTCGACAATTTCCCCCATAGTTTCAATACCCAGTGAAAGAGGTGTCACATCTAATAACAAAAGATCATGGTTTGTATTTCCAGCCAATATATTTGCCTGCTCTGCAGCCCCAAGGGCAACTACCTCATCCGGGTTAATGTTATTGAGTAAGGGCATACCAAAAAAATTTTTAACTGCTGCTTGTATGTTTGGCATACGGGTTGAGCCGCCCACCATAACCACCCCAGTAATTTGATCAGTTGTGAGGTTGGCATCATGTAATGCTAGTTTTATGCATGAAATCGTTTTTTCAGTGAGGTGGGCAGATAAGCTTGCGAATGCTTCTTTGGATAATTCTTTATTAATCCCTTCCAATTCATCAATCATTACTTTAGATTTGGAGGTAAGCGATTCTTTAGTTTTTCTTGCAACCTCTTTAATACGTTGCCTGATTTTGACATCTTCCATAGGGATATTTGCATCCTTAATGATCCACTGCTCAATCAATTGATCAAAATCATCGCCACCCAGAGAGCTATCACCATGTGTGGCAATTACCTCAAATAAACCTTTATCGAGGCGTAATATCGAAATATCAAATGTGCCCCCACCGAGGTCATAGATAACAAAATTTCCCTCTACCTTTTTATCTAATCCATAGGCCAATGCCGCAGCAGTGGGTTCGTTAATCAAGCGCAATACATTTATATCAGCAACTTTGGCAGCATCCTTCGTTGCCTGCCTTTGAGCGTCATCAAAGTATGCAGGTACCGTGATTACCGCCCCTTTAATCTCATGACCTAATCTTTTTTCAGCAAGCAATCTTAAATGTCTTAGTATTTCTGCGGATATTTCTACAGGACTTTTTAAGCCAACATTCGTCTTAATGCCAATGGTTCCGTTTCCGTCCTCAAGCTCGATAACAAAGTCCTTAGGATTCACATCAGAAAGACTTTTACCCATTAATCTTTTCACTGAGGAGATGGTATTTTTTGGATCGTCCAATTGCCTTTTTTTAGCTGACTCACCAATCAATAGTTCTTTATCTTTGTAATGAACGATGGACGGAATAATTTTTACATTATCTTCATCTTGAATAATAGTGGCTTGCCCGCTTATTACTGATGCAATAAGAGAATTTGTTGTTCCAAGATCAATACCCACTGCATGACGATGTTCGTGAGGAAGGGTACCTTTACCAGGTTCTGATATTTGCAGTAAGGCCATTTAGGAATTATCCATCGATAATTTTTTTTGTTGAATTCTTAAAAAGAGGTTGGTAATAAACTTTAATTTACCAATAATATTTGTGGCTGATTCCCAGTCTTTTTTCTCATCTAGATCCATAGCAAGTAAATCCATTAGCATTTTTTTCTCTCCATCTATCTTATCGGAGAATAATTGGACCTGTTCCAAATCGTTAATTGTTTCAAATTCTTCTTCCCATTCCATTTGCTGCATCAAAAAGTCTGGCGGAAGAGTATTCTCTTTTAGGACTTGATGAAGGCTTATAATATGGGACGCCCTTTTAATGGGGTCCTTTAGCACTTGATAGGCATCATTTATTTGGGTAGATTTTTGTAACGATTGTTTTTTTTCAGCATCGGTTGCATTTACAAACCGGTCGGGATGGATAGTTTTTTGCAGTGTCCTATATTGATGATTTAGCATATCAATATCTATATTAAAAAGTACAGGGAGATTAAATGTATCAAAAAAATTTTGCGTCAAACTGTAAAACTTTCACCACAACCACAACTATCTTTCACATTCGGGTTGTTGAATTGAAAGCCCTCATTTAAGCCTTCTCGAGCAAAGTCTAGTTCGGTACCGTCAATGTAGATTAGGCTCTTTGGATCGACCATAATTTTGATACCATGACTTTCAAAGATATGGTCATCAGAAGGAATTTCATCAGCAAATTCAAGTACATACGCCATACCGGAACATCCGGTTGTTTTTACTGCCAATTTGAGTCCTACCCCTTTGCCACGGGATTCTAGGTATTTTTCTACCCTCTGAGCAGCTTTCTCTGTAAGGGTGATGGCCATTTTACTTTTTCTTTTCTTTTAAATCTGCCACGGCAGCCTTAATGGCATCCTCAGCAAGCACTGAACAATGAATTTTTACTGGTGGCAAGGCAAGCTCTTCAGCTATAGCTGAGTTTTTAATTTCTGATGCTTGATCTAAAGTTTTTCCTTTAAGCCATTCGGTCACTAGCGAGCTTGATGCAATTGCTGAACCGCATCCATAAGTTTTGAATTTAGCATCTTCAATCTTTCCACCATCTGACACCTTAATTTGTAACTTCATTACATCACCACATGCTGGCGCACCTACCATCCCGGTACCAACATTAGGATCATTCTTATCGAATGACCCAACATTCCTTGGGTTTTCGTAATGATCTAATACTTTATCGCTATAAGCCATTTTTCTCTCCTAAAATTAATGGGCTGCCCATTCTACTTTCTCTATATCGATACCTTCCTGAAACATTTCCCAAAGTGGGGATAGTTCTCTTAATTTACCAATTTTTTCTTTCAAAAGCTCTATCGTGTAATCCACATCTTTCTCTGTTGTGAAACGACCAATAGAAAATCTAATGGAGCTGTGCGCTAATTCGTCTGATCGCCCAAGTGCTCGTAAGACATAACTTGGCTCTAAACTAGCTGATGTACATGCTGAGCCACTGGAAACAGCGATACCCTTAATAGCCATTATAAGCGATTCACCCTCCACATAGTTAAAACTGATGTTTAAATTATGCGGTACGCGTTTATCCAAATCTCCGTTTATATAGGTTTCGTCAATTTCAGTTAAACCATCAAGTAATCTTTTTTGTAGCTTTTCAATACGAGCATTCTCTTCTTGCATTTCTTCTCGAGCAATACGAAATGCTTCACCCATTCCTACTATTTGATGGGTAGCTAGCGTACCAGAGCGCATACCTCTCTCATGCCCGCCACCATGCATTTGTGCCTCAATACGGATTCTTGGTTTACGTCTTACGTACAATGCACCAACCCCTTTGGGGCCATAGGTTTTATGCGCAGAGAAACTCATTAGGTCAACTGGTAACTTTTCTAAATCTATAGCTACCTTACCGGTAGCTTGCGCCGCATC
>JAHEGS010000058.1 GCA_024645005.1 Bacteroidota bacterium | reverse complement strand
CAAGAGCAACCCCTCTACTGGCTCCTATGATTGAGGATGGATTTGTGGAAGAAGATGTTTTGCTACCCATTTTTAAAAGGTATTTTCAAGGTTTTGAAGAGTGCGAGTTGATCATTCCAGCGTGCACCCATTACCCGATTATATACAACCAAATTGAACAGTATTTCGATAATGGGTTGAAGGTATTGCATACCCCTAAAATTATTGCTGAAAAAGTGGATCAAGTACTCCTAGATCAGAATTTAGTCAATCCAGATAAATCAGAAAAAAAGGATTTATTTTATTTGTCAGATATTACGGAAGATTTTCTAAGAGAGGCTGTATTGTTTATGGATAGCGATGTTGATTTCACGTTGGTTTCAATATGATAAATCAGTCCAACCATACTATTTTAATTATTGATGAGGTTCATGAAGTTTTTTTAGAGAAACTAAAGAATATCAATATTACTTACGTTCCCGATGTTACTTTGGATGAACTTCCCGAACTTTTAAGGGATGCAACAATATTAATACTGAGAAGCAAGTTGAGATTAGATCAATTCTGGATTAATCTCGCTCCACAATTGCAATTGGTTGGGAGATTGGGGTCTGGAATGGATAATATCGATGAGGATTATGCTAGAAGTAAGGGGATAACTTGCTTGAATGCACCAGAGGGGAATCGAAATGCAGTTGCAGAGCAGACTATCGCAATGATGCTTAGTTTGCTTACTAATGTGGTTAAGTCGAATAACGAAATTGGTCATGGTCAGTGGTTAAGAAAGAATAATGAGGGCGTTGAACTCCAGAATTTAACTGTAGGAATCATTGGTTATGGGAATGTAGGTAAAGCTTTGGCAGCTAAGTTGTATGTGTTTGGGTGTAAGATTTTGGCGTATGATAAATTCCTCAACGATTTTAGTGATGAATTTGTGCAAGAAGTTACCTTGAATGAACTACAACAAAAATCAGACATAATCACCCTGCATGTTCCGTTGAATAAGTACTCAAAAAATATGGTTGATTCAGCATTTATTAAAAGCGTTTCTAAGCCATTTTATTTGCTTAATCTCTCCAGGGGTGAAGTGGTAAATATTCCACACTTGATTTCCAATCTAAAAGAAGGGAAGGTGTTAGGAGCAGGTCTAGATGTATTACCTAATGAAAACCTAATTTCTTATGATGCTCATGAAAATGAGCAATTAAGTTTTCTTACTCAAAGTGAGAATGTGATTCTTACACCACATACAGGTGGTTTAACCAAAGACTCCTTTAAGCTACTTGCAGAGGTCCTAGCAAATAAGGTGTATAAGCAAATTATTGGGTAGTTATTTGGCATAAGTCTTAATTAAAATTTATTTGAATAATAACTTTTTTATGGCGAAATTCGTAGTCCTAAAAAGGCTTTAAAAAGTAACATCATATGAAGAAAATACTTGTACTATTATTATCTTGTTTTCTAACTACCGCAACTTGGGCTCAGTCTAACTTCGGTAAGTTGCAGGGTAAGGTTAATGATTCCAAAACCAAAGTGCCTATTGCATATGCAACAATCATTTTGGAAAAGGATGGAATTAGAAAGGGAGGTGCTTATACAGATGAAGATGGTAAGTATGTAATCAATGCCCTTGATCCTGGGAATTATACAGTGACAGTAAAGTACCTCGATTATTCTGATAAAAAAGTTACGGATGTTGACATCTTTGCTAATGGTACCAAGTATTTAAACATTGAAATGTCTCAAGTTTCTGCTGAGCAGGGGGGTGGACAAGCACTCCAGCAGGTTGTTGTTCGTGCGGGAAAGCCCATGATTGAGAAAGATAACAATTCAAAAACAATCGGTTCGAAGGACATTACTAAACTACCAACACGTAGTTTGAATGCAATTGCAGGTACAACTTCTGGAGCTAATCAGACTAGCGGTGGTGGAATTTCATTCCTTGGAAGTAGAACAGATGCAACAGCCTATTTTGTGGATGGTGTTCGAGTGTTAGGAAGTAGCTCTGTGCCTCAATCTGCTCAAGGACAGATAGAAGTTATTCAGTCTGGTGTTCCTGCTCAATATGGTGATTTTACAGGGGGTGCTATTGTGATTACTACTAAAGGTCCTTCTCGATTTGTGAATCGAAGTTTTGAGATGATTTCTTCAACCCTACTAGATCCATATAGTTACAATCAAGCAGAATTTTCTGCTGTTGGTCCGCTTTGGGTAAAGAATAAAGGAGGAGGAAAAAAAGAATATGTAGCCCTTGGATATCAAATGGCGGCCAACTTCAATTATACCGTGGATGCAAGCCCTGGATATGGAGGTTTTTATAGTGTGAAGGACGATGTTCTGGCTGACCTTGAGCAAAACCCAATCATTGAAAATCCAAATGGACCTCTCAATGTATATCGATCTTTACTCCTAACGGAAGATGATTTAGAAATAACAAAGGCTAGAAAAAATGTAGGTAGATATGTTGGAAATATTCAAGGGAAACTAGAATATCAACCCAATAAAAATTCAACACTTACCTTATTTGGGTCTTTCAATCAGAGTCAAGGTAATAACTTTAGTTACGACCAAAGTTTAATGAATTATAACCGTTATAGTAATTCTACCAACCAAACACTTCGAACTTATGTGAAATTTACGCAAAGATTAGGAACTACTAGTGAGGAAGACAAAGAAAAGAAAAAGTCGTTATTCTCTGACGCATTTTACAATATCCGTGTAGATTACCAAAGTAGATGGCAAGAAAATCAGAACCTTAACCATGGCACAAACTTCTTTGACTATGGTTATATTGGTAAATTTACAGAATACAGAAAACCTTTTTATCAATTTCAAAGAACACCAACTTTGCATATAGATCAAAATGGCGATACTTCAACTCGTCAAAATTATTTTGATTTAGTAGGTAGTTTTAATACTAAGATTGATTTTGATCCTAGCGACAAAAATCCAATAAGAGCAAATTACACTAGTCAGTTATTCAATGAGGCAGAAGCATCAGGTAATGAGTTTGTTTCAACGAATCAAATACAACAAGCACTTGGTCTATTGAATGGTTTCTCTCCTGGGTATTCTTACTCTTTATGGGCCAATCCCGGATTGGGCAACAATGGTTATTCAAAATCTCAATTTGAGCGAATAGCAGCATATGCTCAAGGTGAGGCTATTCTTAATTTGGAAAACACACATGACCTCCAGTTTGGTATTTATTATGAGCAAACATTGTTCAGTAGCTGGTCATTAGGTGCTGGTAATTTATGGACTTTGATGCCTCTTTTGGCTAACAGCCATATTTCTAATTTAGATCAGGTAACGGAGAACGGATATGTTATCGGAGGAATACATACTTATGACGATAATGGTTTGTTTACTGATACAGTTAATTATAATATTAGAATTGATAAAGATCAGCAAAAGACTTTCGATCGAAATCTGAGAGCTAAGTTAATTGCTGATGGAGCAACAGACGTTTATGGAAATCCTTATACAGAATCATCATATATCGATATCAACAGTTTAAGCCCAAGTACATTCAGCCTAGATATGTTTAGTGCTGGTGATTTATGGAATAATGGAAATTCATTTGTAGGATATTTTGGTTATGATTATTTAGGTAATCGAACCAGAAAAGCATTCTCATTTACCGATTTTACAAACGATGATGCTACAAAAGGAATTGGTTCGTTTTCTCCGATATCTAATGCGATTTGGTTACAAGATAAATTCCAGTTTAAAGATTTAGTTCTCCGTTTAGGTGTTCGTGTTGAGCGTTACGACGGAAACCAGCTAGGATTGAAGGATCAGTATTCACTATTTCCAACCTACAGTGCAGGAGAAATTGCAAGCATTGAATCTGGAGAGCGAGGAAGTAACCTATTGGCTAACTATAGCATTCCTCAAAATATTGGAGATGATTATGTTGTTTATGTGAATGATATTGAAAGTCCAAGTGAAATTATTGGTTACCGAGACGGTAATAAATGGTTTGATGGCCAAGGAGGAGAAATATCAAGTCCAGATCAACTTGCACAGGCTACAAAAAGTGGACGAATTCAACCATTCTTACAGTCTACAGATGAGGAATTAGTTCCGGAAGCTTTTCAAGATTATTCTCCATCAATCAATGTGTTGCCTCGTGTCATGTTCTCTTTTCCTATCAACTCTGAAGCATTATTCTTCGCGAGTTATGATAAATTAGCTCAACGACCCCAAGACGGTGCCATCTTCGCACCAATAAACCGTTACGATTATCTTGAGGAAAATCAAGGAGGTACATTACCTAATGCTAATCTTCAGCCTCGTGTAACAACGAGTTATGAATTAGGTTTTAAGCAGACACTTACGCAGAATTCAGCACTAAGCTTGATTGCTGCATACCGATCTACCATTGGAGATTTTGCTCTTGTTCAAATCACACAAGCATATCCAATTACTTATAATAGTTATCAAAACCTAGACTTTGAAACGATTAAAAACTTCAGAGCAGAATATGAGTTAAGAGGTCAGGGTAGAACATCATTAGGATTAAATTACTCTCTCTTATTTGCGGATGGTACAGGGTCTAATATTAACTCGGCCGCTGCTCTTATTCAAGCTGGTCAGCCTAACTTGAGGTCACTTTATCCAACTCAACGTGATATTAGACATCAGTTAACAGCTGTTTTGGATTACCGATTCAAAGGTGGAAATGAGTATACTGGACCTATTTGGTTTGATAAAAGAGTCCTTCAAAACTTTGGTGCAAATTTTATCATTTCAGCTAAGTCTGGAGAACCTTATTCAGCATACATAAATCCAATTGCAAGTGCTGCATCAGGTTCTGCACAACGTCAATCACTTGATGGTAACCCATTTGGATCAAGACTACCATGGCAATTTAAGATTGATGCTAATTTTAGTAAGAACTTTGATGTCAAAAAGAAAAACCCTAAAGATAACTTTAGAAGACAATCTATGCAAATACAAGCTTTCTTGTGGGTTCAGAACCTGTTGAATACAAGAAATATTCAGCGAGTATATGGATTTACTGGTTTAGCTAATAGTGATGGTTGGTTGAGCTCACCTCAAGGTATTCAAGAGGCGAATAATGCAGTGAACACACAATCATACATGGCATTGTACAATGCTAAAGTTGAGAGTCCTTATTTTTATGAAATCCCAAGATTAGTTAGATTAGGTTTACGAGTATACTTCTAATTAATTTAAAACTATAGAAAAGAATAAATGAAGAAATCAATGAGAAAATATATTGTAGCTATCGCAATTGCATGTACTGTTAGTGTATTTGCCAAAGAAAATATTGAGGTAGAAGAGCCAAATACTAGGAGAACAAGTGGTTCTAGAATGGAAATGAAGTTTGGTTCAGACTGTGATCCAGCAACTCAAAGTGCAGATTTGGATATTAACAATGTTCGAACTAAGATTTTGAATGGCGGAGATATGTGGTGGGATTTGAATGCCGCTCGATATGAGATACCTAAATTGGTTGATGTTAATGCGGTAAGAAAAAACAGTCTTTTTTCAGGTGCAATATGGATTGGAGGATTAGATCAAGCTGAAAATTTACGTTTAGCTGCAATGACTTATCGTCAGCGTGGATCAGATTTTTGGCCAGGGCCACTAGATCCTGCCACAGGAAATACCTCAAAAGCACAATGTGATGAGTGGGATAGAATATATAAGGTAGATGGTAAAAATATCATTGAACATGCCAATAATTTTACTGGAGTAGTCAACGAGCAAATAGAAGAATGGCCTGGAGATTATGCCCCCTATTTTGATGGTGATGGCGACGGTACTTATAACCCACAAAACGGGTTAGATTATCCAGTTTTACAAAATTATTGTAGAGGTCAAAAAATAGATAATGAAGCCGAAGATCAACCAGATCAAATGCTTTGGTGGATATACAACGATAAGGGTAATATACATACAGAAACACAAGGTGATCCAATCGGAGTAGAAATGCAAACTACTGCGTTTGCCTTTGCAACCAATGACGAGATCAATGATATGACTTTTTACACTACATTGATAACAAATAGAGGGGCTACACAATTAAATAGCACCTATTTCGGACAATGGGTAGACGCAGATTTAGGAAACTATGCTGACGATTATGTAGGATGTGATGTAGGACTTTCTTTAGGTTTTTGTTACAATGGTGACGATAACGATGAGGGTGTTCTAGGGTATGGATTAAATCCACCGTCTGTTGGGGTTGATTTCTTTGAAGGCCCTAAGATTAAGCAAATTGGTCCTGGCGGTGAAGAAGAAGAGGTCGAACTTGGAATGAGCAAGTTCGTGTATTATAATAATGATGCAAACCAAACTAATGGTAATCCATTTATTGCAACTGACTTTTATAACTACCTCCAAGGTAAATGGAGAACGGGTACAGATATCCAGTTTGGTGGAAATGGTATTGTAGGTACAGATGGTACCAAAGCGGATTGGATGTTTCCATTTGATACAGACACTACTCATCCTGGACAAAACTGGAATGAGAATTCAGCAGGTAATCAACCTGCAGATAGACGTTTTATTCAATCATCGGGTCCTTTTGTATTGGAACCAGGTGCTGTTCAAAAATTGACAGTTGGAGTTGTTTGGGCTCGTGCTCCCTTTGGTGGTGCTACAGGTTCTCTTGAATTACTAAAATTGGCTAGTAGTAGAGCACAAGAATTGTTTAACTCTTGTTTTGATTTGGTAGATGGTCCTGATGCTCCAGAAGTAGAGGTACATGAGCAAGATCAACAAATTGTGTTATCATTAGGATTGACTAATACTGATCGAGTTGAGAAATATCGAGATACACTATTGGATGGTGCCAATAGAGAAGAATATTTTGGGTTCCAAGGTTATCGTGTATTCCAATTGAAAGATGGTGGAGTTAGTTTATCAGAATTAGATGATTTGAGCAAGGCAAGAGAAATCTTCCAGTGTGATTTGGAAGATAACTTTGATGTATTGATAAATCAAGAGTTTCAGTTTGATGTTGGGGCACCAATACCTGTTTTAAAAGTAAGGGGTGATAACAAAGGTTTATCCCATACCATTCGTATTACTGAGGATGAGTTTGCTACGGGTTCTAATAAGACATTGGTGAACTTCCAAACTTATCATTACATCGTTTTATCTTATGCAGCTGGAGAGAGTAATACACGACCTTATTTGCCAGGTCGAAAAATTAAAAAGTTCAGTGCATCCCCACACAAACTAGAGCCAAAATTTGGAGGTTCAAGTGTGCCATCATTTTATGGTGATGGACCAGAATTACAACGAGTATCTGGTAAAGGAAATGGAATGAATGAGTTGGAATTGAAACCAGAGATAGTTGAGGAAATTCTTAAAAATAATTCGGTAGCTAATCCTATTTATGAAAATGGAATGGGTCCGGTTGATATTAAAGTTATCGATCCACTTAAAATACCTCTAGGTGAATTCGAGCTGTCTTTAGTTCCAAAAGGAGTTACGAATAACACAGGAAACGATGAAGATAGTCTATGGGCTGACAGTACTGCTTGGATATTGACAAATTTAACTACTGGGGAGTCTGTAACTTCAGATACGAGTCTAGCCTATGAAAATGAGCAAATTATATTAGCCTCAACCACAGGAAAAAGTATTCTTGATTGGGGAATGGCTGTGACAATTAGTCAAGTAGCTGCTCCAGGAGTAGATCCCGTTCGGAATTTAGATAATGGGTTTATTGATTGGTCAGTTACCTTTTCCGATCCAAGTAATGAATGGTTGTCTGCTGTTCGAGATAACGATGCAGGAAATGCGAGACAGTTTGGAGCTTATGATTGGATACGTTCTGGAATGAACGGAAGATTAGAAGGATTTAATGATCCTTCGTTCCATGATTACTCATCAGGAGGTAACGCACTTGATCCAGATGCAAAATATGAGGCCATTTGGGAAGGACGAATAGCTCCCAATAGACTAGTTTCAAATACATCTGAAGCGGTTGCCCCAGGTAGACCACAAACGTTAGTTCAGCCAATGACTTTTGGATATCAAGCTATGCAGGGTATTGGACTTGATAAATTAAGTAGTGTCGATATCGTTCTGACACCGGATGAATCCAAATGGAGTGAGTGTGTTATGTTAGAGTTGGGTGAAGATCAAGGACTAAACCAGGATCAAACTGAGAAATTCTCAATGCGAACAGGTACTCTCTCATACAGAGGTAGCGATTTAAAATCAGGTAAAACTATTTTCCCAGGATATGCTATCAATGTAAATACTGGTGAAAGGTTAAATATTATGGTTGGTGAGGATTCTTATCAACGTAGTGAAAATGGACGAGATATGAAGTGGAATCCAACAGATAGAAATGATGTTTTCAATGGAAGTTATGCTTCTTTTGGAGGAAGACATTTCATTTATGTCATGGGGTCACATAAAGGAATAGCAAGTTCTATTCATCCGAAACTTCCAATTTATGATAGGGGAGAGGAGTATTACAACATGTTGACATCAATGACTCCAGCTAACCGAACATCTACACTAACCAAAATATTCCAGAATTGTGATTGGGTGATTCCAGCATTGATGGCACCTGGTAAATCATTGGTTGAAAATGAGGATGGAATACCTGTTCCTCCTAATGAAGTTAAAATCAGACTCCGTGTAGGGATGCCTTACGGTGTTACTCCAGAAACTGTCGATATAAATGAAGGCCGACCCAAATATAAATTCAGCACTGAGGATATCTATAACGACATCAATGATGAGAATGGTAGAAAAGCGTTAGATATGGCAAATATTGTCCCTAATCCATATTATGCGTTCTCTGGATATGAAGGAAGTGCAATTGATAATAGAGTGAAGTTAACTAACTTACCAGAAAAATGTGAGATATCAATTTATACACTGGATGGTGCTTTAGTGAGAAGAATCAAAAAGGATGATATAACTACAGAGTTAGACTGGAATTTGAAAAACAATGCGAATGTTCCTGTTGCAAGTGGTTTATATATCATTCATATTGATGCTGGAGATTTAGGGGAGAAAATTTTAAAATGGATGGGAGTAATGAGAGAGTTAGACTTAGATTCATTCTAGGACCAATAAATTAGAAAATAAATTAATGAAAAAAACAATCATATTAGCAATCATTCTATCTGCATCAACAGCTATTTTAGCTGGTAATCCAGATAGAATTGGACAAGCAGGAGCTACTCAATTAAACATTAATGGTTGGGGTAGAAGTTCTGGCTGGGGCTGGGCCTCAGTAAGTAGTGTCAAAGGATTGGAGTCTATTTACAATAATATTGGTGGCCTAGCTCATACGGATAACACTGAGATTATCTTTTCTCGAACTTCTTGGTTAATGGGCAGTGATATTAGTATTAACACATTTGGATTTGCTCAAAATCTTGGAGGTTCAGGTGGTTTAGGAGTTAGTATCATGAGTTATGATATGGGAGAGATACCTATAACTACATACGAACAACCAGATGGTGGTATAGGAACTTACAAACCTAGATTTACCAATATCACAGCTGCCTACTCCAAACGATTTACTCAGGAAATTTCAGGTGGCATTGGTGTTAAAGTCTTTTCAGAATCAATTACCAATGCGAAGGCACAGGGTGTTGCATTAGATGCAGGAATTCAATACATCACAACACTGCGTAAGACAGATAAAATTAAAAAGAATGATGTGAAGTTTGGCGTTTCACTGAAGAACATCGGACCAGATGCTAGGTATGCTGGAGATGGTTTGTCAACTAAATTACAAAATCCGACAAAGGGAGTGGAGTACACGGTGAACCAAAGAGCAGCTAAGTTTAATCTACCCACATTAATGAATATAAGCGCTTCATATGACTTAAGATTAGATAAGAACGATGAAACCTATTTTCATCGATTTACCCCTGCATTTACATTTACAAATAATGCTTTTGCCAATAACCAGTTCACATTAGGTGCTGAATATGGATATAAAAGTATGTTTCAGATCAGAGCAGGATATGCATATGAAGATGGAATAACGAGCTACGAAACTCGAGTGAATGCTTTTACTGGAGTTATGGGAGGATTTACTTTTGAAGTACCTCTAAAAAAAGGATCTGCCAATACTTTTGGTCTAGATTATTCATATAGACATTCTAATCCATTTGGTGGATCGCACTCTTTTGGAGTTCGGTTAAGTCTAGGAGAATAGTCTATTTAATTATTAAGAATTTAACTTATGTCCCCACACTTTGTTGTGGGGCTTACTTTTTATAAAAAATGTCAATAAATTACGTTTCACAAGAAGGATATGATTCGCTTAAAGATCAGATAGCCCACCTTGAAAAAGTAGAGCGAAAAAAAATAAGCAACCAAATTGCTGAGGCTAGGGATAAAGGTGATCTCTCTGAAAATGCCGAATATGATGCTGCTAAAGAAGCTCAAGGACTTCTAGAAATGAAAATTTCAAAGCTTAAAAATACGCTTGCCAATTCTCGTGTGATTGATCCAAAAGATTTGGATTTGAGTAAGGTGAATATTCAGACTAAAGTTAGATTGATGAATAAGAAATTTAACAAGGAAGTCACCTACTACATTGTTGCTGAAAGTGAATCTAACCTCAAAGAGCATAAAATTTCAGTAAAATCTCCCATTGGGGAAGGCTTAATGGGACGAAAAGTAGGAGACATCGTAGATATTCAAGTTCCTGCTGGTGTAATCCAATTTGAAATTTTAGAAGTTAGTTTGTAATGACAATTTTTGAAAAAATTGTAGCCGGAGAAATTCCCTCATACAAGGTGGCTGAAACTGAAAATTGTCTTGCATTTTTAGATGCTTTCCCATTAAAAGAGGGGCATGTCCTTGTTATCCCTAAATCACCAACTGATTATATCTTTGATTTGAATGATCGAGATTTATCAGAACTTCACTTATTCTCAAAGAAAGTAGCCAAGGCTATGAAAGCTGTTTTGCCATGTAACCGAATTGGTGTAGCAGTTATTGGATTGGAAGTACCCCATGCTCACATCCATTTAGTGCCTATTGATAGCGTGGGAGATATCGATTTTTCTAAACCTAAGATCGAAGTGGATTCCAATCAAATGCATGAAATATCATCGTCTATCTACCAAGCCTTTCAAGAATTAGATTAAAATCTATTTAATTTTATCTGGATTTTTTGAAACGAAACTACTCCAACTATCAAATTTTGTTGTGTTGTTGTCTTGACCAGGCTTGTATGAAAAATAATGGCATATAGCAATAGCTAGAGCGTCTGTAGCGTCAAACTTTGAATGTAGTGTTTCAAGATTCAAAAGTGATTTAACCATTCCTGCTACTTGATCTTTAGTAGCTGTTCCTCTTCCAGTTACACTTTGTTTGATTCTTCTCGGTGCGTATTCAAATATGGGGATATTACGGTTAAGGGCAGCTGCCATACTTACCCCTTGAGCACGACCTAGCTTCAACATACTTTGAGCATTTTTACCATAAAAGGGTGCTTCAATAGCAAATTCATCAGGCAAATAGGTGTCAATCAGTTTAGTACATTGGTCAAATATGGATTGGAGTTTCATGGCATGGTTAATCTCTGACCGTAAATCGAAAATTCCCATACTGATATAATTTAGCTGATTCTTTTTTATACCGATTACACCATATCCAGCAATGTTGGTGCCGGGGTCTATGCCTAAGATTATTTTATCGTAAGTGTTATCTTTCGCCACGATTAACCACAAAGTTAACCCTAACACATCTATAGATTACTAACACGCTATCCAAAAAATGAAAGGTAAAGCCTATAACAATGTATATTCTGTATTGAAATGGGTTTTTAGTATTTTATCATTTGTGTTTTTTTATCGATCAATTATAGATATAGATTGGGAAAGTGAGTTCGTACCTATGTTTCTATCTGCATTCAATACTTATCCATTTGTTTTTATAGGCGTATTCTTACTAGTTGTCTTGAATTGGAATTTTGAAGCTATAAAATTTAAATTACTCTTGCAATCTAGTAGTTTAACTAAAATAAAATCATTCTTTACGGTGCTAGGTGGAATGGCAATAAGTAATTTTACCCCTGCAAGATCAGGAGAATACATTGGTCGAAGTCTTTTGCTTAAGGGTACTCATCCAATAAAGATCACAATTGCGACGGTTGCAGGTAATCTTGCTCAAGTATTGATGACATATGGATTAGGTCTTATTAGTATTTTTATTGTGTATGTCTATTATGATTTTTACGGTGATTGGCTAGATCAAGCCTCTTTCACTTTGGTCATTATTTTATGTGTTTCACTTATAGTCTTTCTTTTATTTTTAAAAAGAATATTGAAATTAGTAGGTGATTTATTTCCTAACAAGATTACATCGTTTTTTAAGTTAGTTCAATACTATGATTTTTCGGTTTATGGGCGAGTAGTTCTATATTCATTTTTGAGGTATAGTGTGTTTACAGTTCAACTATTTATTTTATTACAATTATTTTCAGACTTTTCATTGCCTATTTATTTTTTCTGGTTAGTCCCAATAGCTTTTCTAATGCAAAGTATTGTTCCAGTTCCAGCCATATCGGATATTGGTGTTAGAGTTGGTGTCTGTAGTTTATTATTTGGGGGATATTTATCAAACTTGGCTATAGTTCAATCAGTCACATGTTTATGGGTAATTAATCTGATTTTGCCTGGAATTATTGGAGCATTTTTTCTATTCATATCCAATTTTATAAAAGAATGATGATAGGTTATCTCTTGTTGATTTTTATTCTAGCAATTTTCTACTTTTTGCTACTCAGAAAGTATGGTGCTTTATGGGATAAAATTCAGGATATTGAAAAAAATCCTTTGTCAAGGAAGCCAAATACTTCTGTATCTATTTTAATCCCATTTAGAAATGAGAGCCATGCATTACCACGATTAATTCAGTCTTTAAATCAGCTTGATATAAATGATATTAGTGTAGAGGTTGTATTCATTAACGATCATTCTTCAGACTCCAGTTGTGATTTATTAAGTTTATGCGAATTAGCCTATTCAATACATCATTTAGACGAGAAACAGGGGAAGAAGTCAGCGATTGAGTTAGGTTGGGAAAAATCGAAAGGAGATATTCTATTTCAAACAGATGCTGATTGTGTGTTACCCCAAGGATGGCTTCAATTGATGTTGGATTTATTTAAAGATTCAGCGATAAATTTTGTGAGTGGTCCAGTTGTTTTTATGGAAACAAAGAATTTTTGGCAAAAATTAGTGACACTTGATTTTATGTCACTGATAGCAATAGGAGCAGCTCATATAAGCTGGAATAAACCATTAATGTGCAATGGTGCAAATATGGCTTACAGGCGAAGTTTGATTGCGAATGCAGATATTCATATTGGTCAAGCAAGTGGAGATGATGTTTTTCTTCTACAGAGTGCGTTTAGATTACATGAAAATAGTATTCAATTTTGTAAGAACAAGCAAGCTGTAGTTGAGACGGAAGGACCCAAAAGTCTAATTTCCTTTTGGAATCAACGTTTACGTTGGGCAAGTAAAAATAGCGATTATGATTCTAGGTTTAATACATTTCTTATGATTGGTATTTGGCTATTCAATTTTGTAATCTTAGGATCATTACTTTCTTTCTCAAAATTGGGGGTATTAGTTGCATTTTTTTTATTGTTAATTAAAACAATATCAGAGTTAAATTTTTATTCTAAATACGAGCATTTCATGGGCGTAAAAAATGGTTATGGGTTGATCTTATTGGGGCAGTTATTCCACATACTGTATATGGCTATATTGCCGCCCTTATCGCAAGTTGTGAATTATAAATGGAAAGCGAGAGTTATCAAATGATAGAATTGCCTGATTTAGAAATGGAAATATTACGTGCCTGTTTATTTCCAGAGACATTCGATACATTAGTAGATGAATGTAAGTTGGAAAACAAGCAAAGTGTAATAGCTGATGCTATCAAGAATCTAATCCATTATAAGCTATTGGTTGCAAGTAACGCTGATGTTAGACTTTCATGGATTTACGATAGTGATAAGATGAAAGATAGCTCATTCAAAGCTACAGCTAAAGGGGTAGAGTGGATGGAATTAAATCCACCTGATTAATTTTTTTTAAACCCTAACCTTTTCCCTGTAGCAAACCCCCTAGGGTTGTTAAAATAATCTTTCTCTTGAACAGTCATTTCTTTCATATTATCCATAGGAGGGATGTAAAGGTCAAAATCAAGAGCGTACAACATGGTCTGTTCAATTATCTTAATAATGGATTCATTGTCGATTTTTTGTTTGTTAAAATCCTTGAATAGGAAATCCAATTGACGTTGACCATCTACATAAAAATTACCTTCACAATTGATGAATATTCTTGCAAGCAGATAACCAATATCGCCCAATCTTTGGTACTTTAAGGAATCAGATAAAAAGTTATATGCCTGAATCATCCCACAATATCCACGATCTGGAGCCTCATTAACGTAGGATGTTTTGCTTATTTCATGTTCTGGAGGGAAAGAAAATACATTGGTGTGCATTATGAATGCAATCGTATCACCGCTAAATTTCAAGTGGAATTCAAACGCACTAATTTCTTTGAGTTCCACTTCCAAACTTTTATCTTTTGAGACAACTTGAGGTGTGAGTTTATTAGCAATTTCAGTAGCACACTTTTTAAACTGCTCGAAAACGGTTAGTGTATTTCTGTAGACGTGCTGCTTAAGAGCAGCTTTACTATTTAACCCATCAATGATTTCAACTAGTTTTTCAGACATGATTTTAAGTTATAATAAAGAACAAAACTAAACTATAAATAACTGAAATAATTAAGCGGCTTACTTTTAAAATAGGGCGTAAAAGCGTAATTTTGCACCATTGTTAATTTGAATTATAGCTCAATTTACTTATGTCTGAAACAGCAAAAATAAATATACACGGAAAAGAAACGGAATTACCTCTAATCGTTGGATCAGAAAATGAGTTAGGTATAGACATTAGCAAATTAAGGGCTGAGACAGGTGCTGTTACCTTGGATTTTGGATATAAAAACACAGGGAGTACTTCAAGTAATATTACCTATTTAGATGGTGAAGCGGGAATTTTGAGACACCGAGGGTACTCAATTGAGGAGTTGGCAGAAAAAGCAGATTTTTTAGAAGTTGCTTATTTATTGATCAATGGTGAGTTGCCTAATGAGGAGGAATATGAAAAATGGAACACTGAAATAACATACCACACGCTTGTTAATGGAGATATTCAAAATATTTTTGATGCTTGGCCCACAGGCTCTCATCCAATGGGTCAGCTTATTGCAATGATATCATCGTTGTCTTCGTTTTATCCAGAAAGTTTAGATCCTAATTCAGGAGATGAGGCTAGAATGCGTACAATTACTCGATTGCTTGCTAAAATGCCAACGATTTGTGCTATGATTTCTAAAAATAGAATTGGACATCCATTGGTATATCCTCAAAATAATCTCAACTATGTCGAGAATTATTTGAATATGACGTTTAAGCATGTTACAGAGGATTATCATATTGATCCAGTGCTTGTAAGTGCAATGAATAAGCTTATGATATTACATGCTGATCACGAACAAAATTGTTCTGCTTCAACGGTAAGATTAGTGGGTTCTTCTCATGCAAATTTATATGCTTCAATTAGTGCGGGTATTGCTGCTCTTTGGGGACCATTACATGGTGGAGCCAATCAAAAAGTAATAGAAATGCTTGAAGCTATACACGCAGACGGTGGTGATGCTCAAAAGTATATTGATAAAGCAAAAGATAAAAGCGACCCATTTAGACTTATGGGATTTGGTCACCGCGTATACAAAAATTTTGATCCAAGAGCTAAGATTATCAAAAAATCAGCTGATGAAGTACTAGCAAAACTCGGAGTTAATGATCCTACATTAGAAATTGCCAAAAAATTGGAAGAGGTTGTACTTAACGATCCCTATTTTGTTGAGCGAAAATTATTTCCAAATGTGGATTTCTATTCAGGAATAATCTACCGAGCAATGGGATTTCCAATTGAAATGTTTACGGTATTATTCGCTTTAGGAAGACTTCCAGGTTGGATTGCACAATGGAAAGAAATGATGGAAGACAAACACCCTATTGGTCGTCCTCGTCAAATCTATACCGGT
>JAHEGS010000148.1 GCA_024645005.1 Bacteroidota bacterium | reverse complement strand
ACTGCCATTAATTTAAAAAATCATCGACAGGGGTGTATTCAAGGTTGAATGCTTCCGAGACAGCCTTGTAGCAAACCTTACCATGAATAACATTTAGCCCAAGTTTTAATTCGCGACTCTCATTACAAGCTTGCTTCCATCCTTTTTCAGCAAGTTGTATTGCATATGGAAGTGTTGCGTTAGTAAGAGCTACAGTTGATGTATATGGAACAGCTCCAGGCATGTTAGCTACACAGTAGTGAACAATGTCATCAATGATGAAAGTGGGTTCTTCATGAGTTGTGGGTTTGCAAGTTTCGATACACCCACCTTGATCTACAGCTACGTCCACTAAAACAGTACCAGGCTGCATGTTTTTCAACATGTCTTTCGTTATCAGGTTTGGTGCTTTTGCTCCGGGTATTAAAACTGCTCCAACTATTAGGTCCATTTGTGGTATTAACTCACGAATGTTCATTTCATTTGAAAATCGGGTAACAACATTTGCGGGCATAACATCATTAAGATATCTCAACCTAGCTAAGCTAACATCTAAAATAGTAACCTGTGCACCTAGACCAGCTGCCATTTTAGCTGCTTGGGTACCTACGATACCCCCACCAATTACAAGCACTTTACCAGGGGAAACTCCTGGAACACCACCCAATAAAACACCCTTACCTTTGACTGGTTTTTCAAGATATTTGGCTCCTTCTTGAATAGCCATTCTGCCAGCAACCTCACTCATAGGAACCAATAGAGGTAAGCTCCTGTCAGGAGCTTCGACAGTTTCGTATGCAAGACAAACAGCACCACTATCAATCATAGCATGAGTTAGTGGTTTATAGCTAGCAAAATGAAAATAAGTAAACACCAGTTGATCCTTTTTAATGAGAGAGTATTCTTGTTCTATTGGTTCTTTTACCTTCATGATCATTTCGGCAATTTGATAAACATCCTCAATGGTGTCTAGAACTTTAGCACCACAATCCGTGTACATTTGATCACTGAAACCACTTCCTATACCGCCATCTTTTTGAACATAAACCTCATGACCTCTTTTGGTAAGCTCTAGTGCTCCTCCAGGGGTTAGTGCTATTCGGTTTTCATTATTTTTAATTTCTTTAGGTACACCAATAATCATGATATTAAATTAATTTTTATGTGTGCAAATTTAGAACTAGATCATGAATAATTTCACTAAATAGGACCTCTTATTAATTGGGAATCATTCTAAAATATTTTTAGCTAATCTTTCAGGAAGCACACCATTTTCAATACTCGATTCAATTGTATCGCTATATTGGTCAATTTTAGACAACAACAAATACTCAATATTTTTTTTAGTCCAATATTTCATTTGTTCTTTTCTATTGTTTTGTTTCCAGTGATTTTTAATGTGCTTGTTATAATCCAGACATTTCTCTATAAGTGGTTGGATTCCTTGCCTTTTATGAGCTGAAACAACGACAACTTTTGGTGTCCAATTGTTCTCGTTTTTTGGTTTCAAATTAAGTGCCATGCTGTATTCTTTGGCAGTGACTTGTGCTTGAGATTTATTGTTGCCGTCAGCCTTGTTTACCACAATAATATCAGCAACTTCCATAATGCCTCTTTTTATTCCTTGAAGCTCGTCACCCCCCCCAGGACTAATGAGTAGCACAAACAAATCTGATAATTTTGCTATTTCAGTTTCATTTTGACCAACCCCAACGCTTTCTATAAATATAGTATTGTATCCAGCAGCCTCACATAGCAAGACTGCTAACCGAGTGTTTTTTGAAACACCACCTAGATTATTTCCAGATGCACTGGGTCGGACATAGGCTGCATCCATTGAACTTAGTTTGTTCATCCTTGTTTTGTCACCAAGAATACTACCCTGAGAGACTTCACTACTTGGGTCAATGGTTAATACGGCTATTTTTTTCGTAGGGTCTTTTAGAATCTCTACACCTACAGCTTCAATAAAGGTACTTTTACCTACCCCGGGGGCACCTGTAACACCTATTCTTAATGTGTCTTTTTGTGGCCCAAAATGTTCGATGATTTGGAGTGCAACCTCTTGTTTTGAGTCCAACGAACTTTCAGCAAGGGTAATGGCTCTACTAAGGGATCTTGGGTCCCCCATTTTAATTCCTTTTATTAACTCTTCTTTTGTCATTCTTGGAAAAATACTCGACTAACTCGATCACTAATATTGGTTAAAATTTCATAAGGAATTGTGTTTATTTGTCTTGACAGGTCTTCTACCGTTGGATTGTCTCCAAAAATAGTTACCTCATCTTTTTCGCTACAAGAAATGGATGTCACGTCACACATGGTCATGTCCATACAAACATTACCTACAACCTTTGCTGGTTGACCATTGATAAGCACTGTACCAATACCACAGCTAAATGCCCTCGAATATCCATCGGCATAGCCAATAGCTATAATTGCTATTTTTCTAGGGTGATCTACTTTTTCCAAATGTCCATATCCTACCCCTTCACCTGCTGGAATGTGTCGGATCTGGGAGATATATGATTTAAAACTACTCACGGGTAACAGTTTTGTTTTAGTTTGGGACGGTGAAATACCGTAAAGACCAATTCCTAAACGAACCATATTCATTTTTGCTTCAGGAAAACGCTCTATACCCGCAGTGTTAGACAAATGTTTTATGGGTTTTAATTTGGATTTTTCTTCAAATTTTGTGCAGATGTCGTTAAAATCACTTATCTGTTTTGTTGTGAGGTTGTCAAGAGAATGGTTTTCTGCTCCAGCTAAATGACTAAAAATGGAAATAATTTTTAAATTGGAATTGTTATTAATTTTCGCAACAAGCTGATCTAGATCTTTTTTTTCAAACCCTAAACGATGCATGCCAGTGTCAAACTCTAGGTGAACACTTATGTTGTGGTTTTGGACTTTTTCTAAGCTTGAAAAATTATAAATCACCGGTTGAATATTTGATTCAATGTATGGAGATAAATCAGTTAAATCTGGATTTAAAACCACAATGGGTGCTGTAATTCCCTTTTTTTTGAGTCGTGTGGCTTCATCGGTATAGGCAACCCCCAAAAAATCGATGTTGTTGTATTCTAAAAGTTTAGCAATTTGGTAACCACCGCTACCATAAGCAAGAGCTTTTACCATTGCCATGAGTTTAGTTTTGTTGCCAATTTTATTTTTAATTAGGTTTACGTTATGTTGTA
>JAHEGS010000146.1 GCA_024645005.1 Bacteroidota bacterium | reverse complement strand
CAACCGCTATTCCTCCAGCTCCGTTTACTAATAGATTAGGGTATTTGGCTGGCAAGACAGATGGTTCGTATTCAGACTCATCATAGTTAGGTCTAAAATCAATGGTCTCCTTATCAATGTCCTCAAGTAGATATTTCGCAATTTTATGCATGCGAACTTCGGTGTATCTCATTGCGGCTGCTCTATCACCATCCATAGAACCAAAGTTTCCTTGTCCATCTATTAATGGCAGCCGCATAGAAAAATCTTGAGCCAGTCTCACCAAAGCATCATAGACAGACTGATCACCATGTGGGTGATATTTACCTATTACATCACCAACAACTCTGGCACTTTTTCTGTATTGTTTGTTCCACTCGTAACCAGCTTCATACATTGCATACAAAATTCGTCTGTGTACTGGTTTAAGACCATCCCTAACATCAGGCAAAGCTCTGCTTACAATGACACTCATTGCATAATCCAAATATGAATTTTGCATTTCAGTATCTATTAAAGTTGGGATAATTGACTGATCCACTTCAGGTACAGTGCTAGCAATATCGTCTTTTGAATCAGTCAAAAAAAATACCTTTGAGAAGCATTAAAAACCCTTAAAAACTGTCATTTTTGGGGTAAGTTAATTTGTGTTTAATACTGTTAATTATAGCAGAAAAAGTAAAATTTATCGACGAAAATTATACGAATTAAAATGGGATTTCATCATCAATTTCGACATCATCACCTCCAGGAAATGGATCTGAATTTGACAATGCTGAGTCTTGTGATGGTGCAATTTGCTCCGTTGAATTACTCCGTCCGCCGATCATTGTTAATGTGCCATTGTAGTTTTGAAGAATTACTTGCGTAGTATATTTCTCAATTCCATTTGCATCTGTGTATTTCTGTGTTTGCAGCTGGCCCTCAATAAAAAGTTGCTGACCTTTCTTAACGTAATTCTCAACAACACCTGATAAGCCCTCGTTAAATATAACTATTCTATGCCACTCAGTTTTGTCTCTTTTTTCTCCAGTAGCTTTGTCTTTCCAGGAATCTGTTGTGGCAAGGCTTAGAGTGGCAATTTTCTTACCATCTTGAGTTTGACGTATGATTGGATCCGCTCCTACATTGCCAATTAACATTACTTTATTTAAACTTCCAGCCATTCTTAAATTTAACTACTTAATAACAATGTGTATACAAAAAAAGGAAATTAATTTATTCACAGTTTGAACTTTAAGTTCAATAATTGAAGACTAATTTATAACAATGAACAAATATATTTCTGTCCAGGGTGCGCGCGAGCATAACTTAAAAAACGTAAATGTAAAAATCCCTAGAGAAAAAATTACTATTATAACTGGTTTGTCAGGTTCAGGTAAATCATCGCTTGCGTTTGATACTATTTATGCCGAAGGACAAAGACGTTATGTTGAGAGTCTATCCGCATACGCAAGACAGTTTCTTGAAATGATGCAAAAGCCTGATGTTGATTTAATTGAAGGATTAAGTCCAGCTATCGCAATAGAGCAAAAAACTACATCAAAGAATCCTCGTTCAACTGTTGGTACAGTTACTGAAATTTATGATTATCTAAGGCTACTGTTTGCAAGAATTGGGGTTCCGTATTCACCATCAACGGGACTGCCTATTACAAGTCAAACGGTAAGCCAAATGGTAGATAGAATAAAAGACAAACCTAAAGGTAGTAGACTAATAATTTTAGCCCCTATTGTTAGAGGAAGAAAAGGTGAATATAAAAAAGAACTAGCAGAACTTCAAAGAAAAGGTTTCCAGAGGGTAAAAATTGATGGCGTACAGTACGACTTTGACTCGTTACCTAATTTAGATAAAAAAAAGAAACATGAAATTGATATAATTGTTGATAGAATTGTATTAAATGATGATCTCGGTAATAGGCTTGCGGATAGCCTTGAAACTGCATTAAATTTATCTGAGGGCCTTGCTACTGTTGAGGATCACACTAATAAAAATGAAGTTCCAACCAGTGAAACTTTTTCCTCAAAATTTGCCTGCCCAGTGTCAGGGTTTACTATAGATGAAATCGAACCAAGGTTATTTTCATTCAATAATCCTTACGGTGCATGCCCTGAATGTGATGGGATAGGAACTGATTTATCTGTTGATCCGAACTTAGTTATTCCAAATAAACAACTTACAATCAATAATGGTGCCATTGCTCCTTGGTCATTAACTAACTCTCCTTACTTTAGACAAATTTGTAATAGTCTTGCAAAGCACTATAAATTTTCACTAGACTCACCTTGGTCAAAACTATCTAAAAAAATTCAAAATGTTATTTTGTTCGGGTCAAATGACGAACAAATCAAATTTACTTATGATGATGGCTATAGAGTTCAAACCTCTAAAAGAACCTTCGAGGGTGTGGTTAGAAATCTAGAACGAAGATATATCGAAACTGAAAGTGATTGGATGCGAGGAAATATCGAACGCTACCAATCAGAGGTAAAATGTTCAGCATGTAAAGGGTACAGATTAAAAGAAGAAGCTCTATGTGTAAAGATTGATAAATTACATATTGGTGAAGTTTGTGATAAATCTATTAAAGAATTGGTAATATGGTTTAGGGAACTAAATAAAAAACTATCAAAAAAAGAAAATGAAATTGCCTATCGAATCCTTAAAGAGCTAAATGAAAGAATAAATTTCTTAAATAATGTAGGCCTTGAATATTTAACATTATCCAGAAACTCTGGAACATTATCTGGGGGTGAATCACAAAGAATACGACTCGCTTCACAAATAGGATCTGGATTAACAGGTGTGCTGTATGTTTTAGATGAACCTTCTATTGGGCTTCACCAAAGAGATAATGCTAGATTATTGGGAACTCTGAAAAGATTAAAAGATCTTGGCAATACAGTAATAGTTGTGGAACATGATGAAGAAGCAATGATGAGCGCAGATCATCTCATTGACCTTGGGCCTGCTGCCGGATTAGATGGTGGTAATATAGTAGCCACAGGAACACCTATTGAAGTTAAAAAAAATAAAAAAAGTCTGACTGGACAATATTTATCGCGTAAACAGTCTATTGAAATTCCAAAATTGAGAAGAACAGCGCTTGATAATAAGTTTCTTAGTATTGTTGATGCTTCTGGAAATAATTTAAAAAATATCTCCACAGATATACCCCTTGGAACTTTAACTTGTATAACAGGAG
>JAHEGS010000142.1 GCA_024645005.1 Bacteroidota bacterium | reverse complement strand
TCAGGGGGTAAGCTATATGGATACGATAAGAAATAAATTGCTTTGGGGTGCGGACCGAAGAGATGAATAGTCGTCTAAAAAATGTAACCCTATGATGAATTAATTCTTTACCACAATTTATTATTTTCTAATGGTTGGTGTCGTTAGTTTTGTACTCCGCTACTATTCATACACAAACACGTTCACGCTACACCCAAAACACTTATAACGTCCCTCTTAATTCTTGTTCTCTTTCAATTGCCTCAAACAAAGCTTTAAAATTCCCTTTACCAAAAGAAGTGGCCCCTTTTCGTTGGATAATCTCAAAAAATAGTGTTGGTCTTGGTTCAATAGGCTTAGTAAAAATCTGAAGTAAGTACCCTTCGTCATCTCGATCTACCAGAATCCCCAATTCTCTTAATGGTGCGATATCTTCATCTATTTCTCCTACTCGGTCTAAAACTACATCATAATAATTGTCGGGTACACGTAGAAATTCCACACCACGAGAAACCAATTCGCGAACTGTTTTAATGATATCATTAGTAGCAACAGCAATATGTTGTACCCCAGGGCCTTCATAAAAGTCAAGGTATTCCTCAATTTGTGATTTCTTCTTCCCATCAGCAGGTTCATTGATTGGAAATTTAATTCGTCCATTTCCATTACTCATTACCTTACTCATTAAAGCGGTATAATCCGTAGAAATATCTTTGTCATCAAAAGAAACTATTTGAGCAAAACCTAGCACATCTTTATAAAAATTAACCCAAGTATTCATCTCACCCAACTCCACATTTCCAACCATATGATCTATATACATTAAGCCAGTGCTTGTTGGATTGTAAGCCGACTCCCATGTAGTATAACCAGGTAGAAAAACTCCATTGTAATCTTGGCGTTCAACAAAAATATGGACAGTCTCCCCATATGAATAGATACCTGATCGAACTACCTTACCGTCAGCATCCTCCTCTGTTGTAGGGGACATATAATGTTTCGCTCCACGCTTGATGGCTTCATCATAAGCTACCGTAGCGTCTGGAACCCATAAAGCAACAACCTTAACCCCATCACCGTGTGATTCTATATGTCTTCCTATATCAGTTCCACTTTTAAGGGGAGAAGTAAGAACCAATCTTATCTTATCCTGTTGTAAAACATAGCTTTCTCTGTCTTGCAAACCAGTCTCCAAACCCGCATAGGCAATCCCTTGAAAACCAAACGCTGTTTTATAAAAATGAGCAGCTTGTTTACTATTACTGACATACAATTCTACATAATCAGTACCAAGCAATGGCATAAAATCCTGTGCCTCATCATATAATTTAGGTAGTGTCTGTGTATTCGTATTCATGTTGAATTGTTTTAATACAAAATTAAGCTTGAGCCTCACAATAAAAAAAACAGTTAGAAAAGACTCATTCTTTATTTCTACTATCTAGCCAAATTGTTACCGGTCCATCATTGACAAGACCTACTTGCATCATTGCCCCAAACTGACCTGTCTGAGTGGGTATTTGCTTTTGGCATTTTGTTACAAAGGATTGAAAAAGGGGTAAAGCAACATCTGGATGTGCAGCAGCCATAAAAGAGGGTCTATTCCCTTTTTTGGTAGAAGCATGAAGTGTGAACTGACTTACTATCAATAATTGTCCTTTAATATCCTCAATACTTTGGTTCATTTTCCCATTATCATCCTCAAATAGTCGCATTTTAATAATCTTGTTTGACAACCAAGTAATATCAGTTTGGTCATCTGTATCTTGAACCCCGAGTAGTACCAATAAACCTTTATCTATTGAAGAAATTTTTTTTTCATTCACTTCCACATAGGCTTTAGATACACGTTGTATCAATGCTCTCATACCGCAATTTTAATACATATTCTAAAATGATTAGTTTAACTTTTGTTGGATGTGTTGGTTCCAAAATCCATCAATAAATATATTTTGTTTTTAACTTGCCCAAATTATATTTGCAGCCCTCAGGGAGCTTAGCTCAGTTGGTTTAGAGCATCTGCCTTACAAGCAGAGGGTCGCTGGTTCGAATCCAGCAGTTCCCACACTGATTATCAGATGAATAGAGTCTCGCTTAACGGCGGGACTTTTTTATTTGCATTATACTAAAATGACACTCCACCAAAATTTGAGGGACATTGTATATCATTTTTAAAACGCCTTGCTTTCCCTCCACCAGATTGTCTCCTTCCATCAATATCAAAACTATAACTCATGGATATCTCATGCGAGCCAAATGTACCACCCATCAACCTTGAAGTTGTAAAATCATAACTATACCCTATGCTGGTAATGTTGTTATTTACTACATCACTTGTGTAACCAATACCAAAAATAAAACTATCAAATTCCTCAGAATTAAACTTAAATGTTCGATTTCTCACTCCCACATTAAAATAAACAGGTTTAAGCACTATTCGAGTTGATAAATTAAATGTGGTCATCGATGCTTGATCTTCTAAATTGAAATTTGGTGCGATGCCTTTTCTTAATGTTTTATCCAAAAACCAAATGTTCCCGTGTATTATATATTTTAGAGGGATTGCTCGAATGTCACTACCAATAAAGTTTGCTGTAGGAAAAACTGTCACCTGTTTCATCGCCATACCCAAAGATCCATAAATTTTTGCTTCATTTCGACCTCTTCTCAGTGCTCCCTTAGCTGCTATACCCAAACTTAAATCACCATACTTCCGCTGAAATTCTTCAGGAAATGAAAAACTTGTTGGATATATTTTACCATAATATTTATCAAATTGATCATCAAACTCAACGCTTGACCAATCGATGCTCTTTTGCCCAAATCCGGCATTTATTCCTCCACTGATTTTAAGATAGCGTGATACCTTGATTGGAAAAGCAATCGTGGCCTCTATCTTATCTGTTCTTAAAAGAGATTCTCCTTCTACATTCGACATAACTAAAAAACCCAAACCTACTGCATTCCTCAACTGATGTGTTGACGAAAAATTAAAAGCACGCATAGCTGCTGGTATTCCTGGCCATTGATCTCTATAATTTAGCCTATATTCATGCCCTCTGACAATACCTGGAGTAGCTGGGTTATAATAAAGAGGATTATCTAGTGTTGATGAAAATAGAGGATCTTGTGCGTACCCATTCAAACTAAAAATGGACAAAATGATCATTATTATTAATTTTCTCATCTTCATTATCGAATTAAAGTTACTGTACCAA
>JAHEGS010000047.1 GCA_024645005.1 Bacteroidota bacterium | reverse complement strand
GATGAAGATCGTGAAAATGAAGGTGATTTTCTGACAGCAGCTCGTAATGTTACCACAGAAATGGTCAACTTTATGGCAACTGAAGGTCGAGGGCTAATATGCGTTCCTCTAACGGAAGAACGCTGTGACGAATTAAACCTTGACTTAATGGTCGGGAAAAATACGGCTCAATTTGAAACACCATTCACTGTATCTGTTGATCTAATTGGTCACGGTACTAGCACTGGAATTTCTGCATATGATCGTTTCATGACCATACAAGCACTAGTAGACCCAGATACAAACCCAAAAGACTTAGGCAAACCAGGACATATTTTTCCACTACGAGCAAGAACAGCTGGTGTCCTAAGAAGAGCCGGTCATACTGAAGCAGCAATTGATCTAGCACGTTTAGCTGGTTTTGAACCCGCTGGATGTATTGTTGAAATTATGAATGAAGATGGAACAATGGCAAGACTACCCGATCTCATTAAGGTAGCTGAAAAACACAATATGAAAATTGTATCCATAGCTGATTTAATTGAATATCGATTGAAGCATGAAAGCCTGATTGAACGACAAATTGATGTTCAGATGCCAACTAATCACGGTTCTTTTGATTTGGTGGCATATAAACAAACGAGTAATGGAATGGATCATTTAGCACTTGTCAAAGGTAAATGGGAAGAAGATGAGCCTGTTTTGGTGAGAGTACACTCAAGTTGCCTAACTGGAGATATATTTGATAGTTGTCGTTGTGATTGCGGGGAACAACTTAAGAAAGCCATGCAAACCATTGAAGATGAAGGGAAAGGTGTTATTGTATACATGAACCAAGAAGGTCGTGGAATAGGACTTCTTAACAAGCTGAAAGCATACAAACTACAAGAAAATGGGATGGATACTGTTGAAGCAAATTTAGAGCTTGGATTCCAAATGGACGAAAGAGATTATGGAGTAGGTGCACAAATTTTAAGAGATTTGGGTGTTCGAAAAATAAAACTTATGAGCAATAACCCTAAAAAAAGAAAAGGTTTGATAGGGTATGGCCTGGAAATTATTGAGAATGTCGCATTACAAGTTGAGCCTAACCCCCATAATAAAAATTATCTAAGCACAAAAAAAGAAAAAATGGGTCACGACCTTTAAACTTTTTAGATTCCAGACTAAATCAAACCATTTAAAACCACTTAAAATTGCTACACATTCAAAACGTCTCCTTCGAATTTGGAGGTAATTACTTGTTTAGAGACATTGATTGGTTCATTAAACCTAGAGAACGTATTGGGCTCATTGGTAAGAATGGTGCTGGTAAATCTACCCTTCTCAAATTAATCATGGGAAAATATGATGTTAGAGAAGGCTCCATTAATAAATCTGGAGGTATCAATCTAGGGTACTTGTCTCAAGATATGATTAGTGAGGATGGGGATCAAACCATTCTTGAACATGCAAAACAAGCATTTAATCGTGCTTTGTTTATTCAAGATGAGTTAGAGAAATTATATACCCTAATGGAAACTGATCCAAGTGATGAGAATATCCAAAAAATGGCTGACTACCAAGAAGAATTTGACGCACTTGATGGCTACAATATTGACAATAAAACTGCTGAAATTTTAGAAGGATTAGGTTTCAAAACAGGAGATTTAAATCGTCCCATGAAAGAGTTTAGTGGTGGATGGCGAATGCGTGTAGTTTTAGCAAAGATGTTGCTTGAAGAACCTGACATAATGTTAATGGATGAGCCAACCAATCACCTTGATTTACCTAGTATTGAATGGCTTGAGGGTTATTTAGCCAACTACCCAGGAAGCGTAGTTATCGTATCGCATGATCGAGAATTCCTCAATAAAATGATTAATAAAACTGCAGAACTTAGCAATCATAAATTATACTTATGGGATGGTAATTACGATTTCTATCTTAAGGCCAAAGTAGAACGAGATGATTTGTTAAGTCGACAAGCAGCAAACCAAAGTCAATATATCAAAGAACAAGAAAAATTCATCAATCGATTTAAAGCAAAAGCAAGCAAGGCAAAGGCAGTTCAATCACGTATTAAAATGGTTGATAAGATCGAGCGAATTGTTGAAATTGACGAAGATAAATCGAATCTAAAAATTGATTTTAAGGTAAGTAAACCCAGTGGAAAGGTAGTAATGAGCCTGACTGATATTCAGCAAGGGTTTAGCAATCAAACTTTATTTCATGGTGTTAATCGTGAAATTGTTCGTGGTGATAAAATTGCCCTTATCGGTGCTAACGGAACAGGCAAATCCACCTTTCTAAACATAATTGCTAACGAAATAGATTTCAACGGTCAACGTAAAGAAGGACATCAAGTAATATCATCCTTTTATGCTCAACACCAACTTGAGAGCTTACATATGGACTATGAAATTCTAGAAGAATTGCATTATGATGCACCCCACAAAACAGAGATGGAATTGAGAAATATGTTGGGCTGTTTTCTGTTTGGAGGTGATGATGTCTTTAAGAAAATTAAGGTACTAAGCGGTGGTGAAAAAGCTCGAGTATCACTTGCCAAAACCCTTGTATCTGAAGCAAATTTTCTGCTTTTAGATGAGCCCACAAACCATCTAGATATTGACTCTATCGAAATTATTATTGAAGCACTCAAGCGGTATGAGGGAACACTTATTTTTGTTTCTCACAATCGATATTTTATCGAAAAATTAGCAAATAAAGTATGGTGGATAGAGGATCAAGATGTCAAAGAATATCCAGGAAGCTATACTGAATATCTGTACAAAGTTCAACACGCACAAAAGCAAGTCAATACACAGATAATTCAAAAACAAAAGACTAAAAAGAAAGAAAACAAAACTTCAAAAGACTCATGGAAACAAAAAGATGAACAAAAAGAAATCCTCAAAAAACTACAAAAAAAATTAGAACTTAAAGAAGATCAACTAATCAATGCACAAAATCATCTTAAAAAATTAGAAGATCAACTAAGCACTTTAGAAACTCAAAATCAAGAAGATTATGTAAATTTAAGTAAAGAATATGCTGACGCAACAACTTTAGTTAACCAATTATCGCTCGAATCTGAAAAATTGATGGAAGAGATCATTGACATAGAATAAGTACTCCTCAACCTATAAGTGGTCGAACATATAGTTACTCACTTTCTCATATAGATGAATTCGATCCCTCCCTCCTACATTGTGTTTGTGATGAGGATAAACAAAATAGTCTAGTTGCACTCCTTTCTTAACTGCAGTTTGAAGATATTGCAAACTATGTTGCCACAAAACTACGTCATCTAACCCTCCATGTATCATAAGTAATTTACCTTTTAAATTATCCAAGTGATTTTTCAGATTTGTTTTGGCATATCCCTCAGGATTTTCCTGTGGTGTATCCATGTATCTTTCCGTATACATCACCTCATATAGCGACCAATCAATAACAGGCCCGCCAGCTACACCTACTTTAAAAACTCCTGGATGCCTACTCATCATGCTAGTAGTCATAAAACCACCATAACTCCATCCGTGTATCCCTAATCTATTTGTATCCACCCAATTCTGATTTTTCAACCAATCTACACCGGTTAATTGATCTTCCATTTCTTTCTCACCACAATTTCTAAAAATGCTACTTTCAAAATCAAACCCTCTGTCTGCACTGCCCCTCCCATCAATACTGAAAACGACATACCCTTTTTGAGCCATGTATTGATACCACAGATTAGCTCCACCCATCCATCGATTCGTAATTAGCTGTAAATGTGGTCCATTGTATAAATATACGACCACAGGGTATTTTTTATTCGGATCAAAATCAATGGGTTTAAATACCCTATAGAACAAATCGTCACCACTATTGCCTTTTAATTTTCCAATTTCCATTTGTCCCAGCTTAAAGTCTTTCAAAGGATTATCAGCTTTATGTAAGACCTCATTTACTGAACCACTGGAATTTACAATTCTTACCTCCCTTGGAATATTTATGCTGGTGTAATTGTCAATAAAAAGGGTTTTATCCTCATTAGCAATTACGGAATGATACCCCCTACCTTGAGTTAGTCTAACCATTTTGCAATTCTTAACATTCACTTTATATAAATGTCTTTCAATGGGACTATCCTTTGTAGCTGTAATAAAAACATATTTTCCATCATTTGACATTCCATGAAGATCGGTAACTACCCATTCACCGTGTGTTATTTGTTTTATGAGTTTACCATCATCTGAATACAGGTACAAATGATTATAACCGTCTCGTTCACTCCACCATAAAAATTTAGAAGGGTCATTTTTAAGAAAAATTGCACTATGTTCAGGTTCAACATATTTATCATTCTTTTCTTCAAAAAGCGTTTTTACAAACTCGCCAGAAGTCGCATCATATTTATTCAACCACATATGATTTTGAGCACGGTTTACGATAGCAATAAATATATATTTTTCATCGGGAGTCCATGAAACATTGGTCAAATACTGTTCTTTGTCTCCAATCGTTTTTATAGTCACTGGATCTGAATCATCGTACATATTTTTGACTTTCACAACAACATGGTGACTCTTTGATCCTGCAGTTGGATATCGTATCATCTTGGCAGTAGCTGGAGTGTCTGATATTTGATATAATGGATACGTTGTAACCATTCGTTCATCCATTTCATAGTAGGCTAATTTTTGGTAATTAGGAGAAGGAAAAAGTCCATCTGTTATGCCAAATTCACTTCTATGAACGCTCTCCCCAATCACAATTCCGTTGGTATCGGAAGTGATTGAATGATTTTTTCCTTTTACTCCATAATCTAATCCATTTTCTAAATGAGCCATATAACCTGATGCATCAGAAAACAAAACAGGACTATTCACATCATCTGATATTTTAATAGGTAATTCTTTTGAAGTTTTTAAGTCGATGTGATATAAGAATACATGTTGACCACTCACAAATTGAAATTCACGATTATTAACCCATTTTGCACGTGGCAATCTGGTTAGTTCAAATGAATCTGAAAGTGATTTATTGATATCATTAAGTGTAATGCTAATAGTACGTCCACTCGGTTTTTGTATTTCCTGAACTTCTATATAAGACTTCCCTTCATTAAATATTAATTGTGAAAAAGATTTACCCCCTGGTAACCACTGAAGATCATATAATCCTTTTGGGTATAGATGATAACCCGTTATAGCATCTTGTATAGTTAGAAGTTTATCCTGAGACCATGAAAAAAGGGTCGTAAAAATCAACAATGTGGTTAAAAAATTTTTCATGAGACAAATATGCGTAATATTTAAACAGTTGCTTTCATTACCTAAAACTAAATAGTCACAAAGAATAAAAAAACGAATACTAACCAAAAAAAGTAATCTAGTAATTAGGACGATATGAATGATTAAGGTTGAATTATCTATATAAAATGAAAGAGATGAATTATCTTTGTAAACATATATTACCTATTCAAATAATTAATGTCTAAGTCACAAGAAACCTACAGTAAAAAAGAAAAAGAAAAAAAACGTCTTAAAAAACGTAAAGAAAAACAAGAAAAAAGGGCTGAACGTAAAGCATCATCTAAGGGCGGTGGATTAGAAAACATGATGGCTTACATTGATGAAAATGGTAATATCTCTGACACACCACCTGATCCAGATAAAAAAGTTGAATTTGAGTTAGAAGACATTATAACAAGTGTCCCAAAACAAGAAGCTTTTGATATCGATGCAGTTCGTGAGGGTAAAATTGATTTCTTCAATACTGAAAAAGGCTTTGGTTTCATTAAAGAATCTGGTACAGGCGAAAGTTATTTTGTTCATTACAAAGGTCTTACTGAAGATGTAGACGAAGGAAATAAAGTTTCCTTTCAGCTAGAAAAAGGGATGAAAGGCCTAAATGCTATCAATGTAAAGAAGGTTTAATCCATCCTTTCTTTTAGTAAAATAAGTAGGTAATCATACACCAATTTTTAGTGAAAACTACTACTAACAACCAATTCTTTTGTTCCATGAGTCCAAGAGTAAAATCCTTCCCCAGATTTAACACCCTTTTTACCTGCATTTACCATATTGACTAATAAAGGACAAGGAGCATATTTAGGATTACCAAACCCTTCATACAAAACCTCTAAAATAGCAAGACAAACATCAAGACCAATAAAATCAGCCAATTGCAAGGGTCCCATAGGATGAGCCATTCCTAGCTTCATCACATTATCAATATTATTAACATCTCCAACACCCTCGTGAAGTGTCCAAATAGCCTCATTTATCATTGGCATTAGAATACGATTTGCTATAAAACCTGGATAATCATTTGACATAGCTGGAATCTTACCTATTGTTTTAGATAATTCTTCAATCGTATTAGTAACTGTATCTGATGTGCTGTAACCATTGATAATTTCAACCAACTGCATGATAGGAACAGGATTCATAAAATGCATACCGATAACTTGTTGAGGTCGTTGAGTTTGAGCGGCTAGTTCAGTGATACTGATTGATGAAGTATTTGATGCCAAAATACAATGTTTTGGGGCATACACATCCATATCTTTAAATATCTTAAACTTTAAATCTTTGTTTTCTGTAGCAGCCTCGACAATTAGATCAGAATCTTTTACTCCTAATTCAATTGAGGTGAATATTTTAATATTGTTTAGCGTAGTTTCTTTATCCGATGCTTTGATTTTTTCCTTAGATATCATACGATCCAAGTTTTTAGAAATCGTACTTAAAGCTCTTTCTAAAGCTTCTTCTTTGATGTCTATCAATGAAACAGAATAACCATTTTGAGCAAATACGTGTGCTATTCCATTGCCCATAGTCCCAGAACCAATAACCGATATGTTTTTCATAATTTTCCTTATCTAATTTAAATGCGAATTTAAGTGAATTTCTAGAAGTTATACTGGAGAGTAAACCCATTATACATTCCCAATCCTGGTCTATTAGCATATACATTAGGTATTAATTTTAAGCTCAAGTCATCATTAAGATTAAACTCCTTAAGGTGTGCATCAACATTTGCATCAATAGCTTGTAATGCATATAGAACCACAAAACCAATGAGTGATAAGTCACGGTACTTTCTATGGAAATCTCGATCACTCTTTACAGCAGCCTCAGACCTATTAGGATATAAGTCAATGGTATTTGTATCTCCATCAATTTTTGCTGCATAAATAGTTTGATATTTAGAAAGACTATCTCTATTAAAATCATACATGTATGCTAACCCAGCAAACCCTCCGTAAACAATTCCAGCTTTAAGATATTTCTTGTTGTATATCTGACCTGAACCGGGCAATGCTAAAGCAAAAATTGTAGCTTTCTTGGGGTTGCTCCAAGACCTTTTTTCTTTTACTCTATTTTTTGACATAGAACTATCAATAGATAATTTATAGTCATCTGAATAAGGCTGTTGAGCTTTAACACAACAAATAATATATATGACAAAATAGATAGAGAATATAAATCTCATATCGTACAAATTTACTTAAACCATCTTATTCAGAATAGCCTCCAACTCCTCCTTAGATGAAAAGTTGATAATAATAGACCCATTGTTATTAGATCTTGACTTAAACTTGATTGATGTATTTAAATGCTTCGATAATTTTTCACGTTGAGGTAAAAAATCAGTAAAATCAAAGAAACGGTCTGCGGATTTTGTATAAGTACCGCCAAGATTCTCACGTTCATCTTTAACCATCTCTTCTACTTGTCTTACTGAAAGACTGCTATTTATAACTGACCTAAATATCTCAAGCTGACGTTTAGAATCTTTCACATTAACTAAAGCTCTTGCGTGACCCATCATAATAAGACCTTCTTTGATAGCAAGTTGAATTTCATCAGGAAGTTTCAATAATCTCAAGTAATTATTAACTGTGCTTCTCTTTTTACCGACTCGTTCACCCAACTCTTCTTGTTTGAGTCCACATTCTTCAAGTAATCGTTGATAGGATAAAGCTACCTCAATGGCATTCAAGTTCTCACGCTGAATATTTTCAATCAATGCCATCTCTAGCATTTGTTGATCATCTGCTAATCGAATATAGGCTGGGATATGAGTTCGTTGAGCAAGAATAGAAGCTCGAGTTCTTCTCTCTCCACTAATAATTTCATATTTCTCATATCCTACCTTTCGAACAGTAATAGGCTGAATGATACCATGAACTTTAATTGACTCCGCAAGTTCATTCAAAGCATCCTCATCAAACTCAATACGAGGTTGAAAAGGATTAGCAATAATCTGATTTATCTGAATTTCAGCAATGCTGTGCAATGCCTTTGGCTCAATACTAGTTATATCAGTATCTGCATTTTCTAGCAATGCACTTAAACCTCTACCTAATGCTTTTTTGCTCATTTATTGAATAATCCTTTCTTCTTCACTGATTTTGGTAAGTCCGTTTTTTTGTAGCAACTCACGAGCTAAGTTTAAATACCCAACACTGCCCGTTGCTGTTGCATCATGTTCAAGTACTGGTAAACCAAAACTTGGTGCCTCACTAAGCGTTGTATTTCTCTTGATGATTGTATCAAAAACCAATTGCTGAAAATGAAGTTTTACTTCTTCAACAACCTGATTACTTAATCGTAATCTAGAGTCATACATTGTTAAAACTAAACCTTCAATTTCCAATTTCGTGTTGATACTCCTTTGAACTATCTTAATTGTATTTAAAAGCTTACCAAGCCCTTCTAGAGCAAAATATTCACATTGGACGGGAATCAAAACAGAATCAGATGCTCCCAAAGCATTGGTAGTGATTAACCCTAGTGACGGTGAGCAATCGATGATAATAAAATCATAGCTATCTTTAACCTTATCAAGAAGTCTGCTTAAAATACGCTCACGATTAGGTAAATCAATCATCTCAATTTCTGCACCAACTAAATCAATATTTGCAGGTAAAATTTTCAAGTAATCATACTTGGTATCAAGAATAGCATCTGTTGGATTTAAATCCTGAACCATTAATTCGTATAATCCAAGACGTATATTCTTTGGATCAAAACCTAAATGCGAGGTTGAATTAGCTTGTGGGTCAGCATCGATTAACAAAACTCTATTTTCAAGTACAGAAAGGCTGTATGCTAAGTTTATTGCGGTGGTTGTCTTTCCTACTCCACCTTTTTGATTTGCAACACAGATGATTTTTGACATATTTATATTTTTATAGTTCGAAAGTTTGATTGATTAAGGGTAAAATAAGGTTGATTCCTCCATCTGAAAATGAATCATAAGCATATTTATGGTCAATTTCGATGGGCGGAAAAGTATCAAAATGCATACCTATGATTTTTTTGCATTCGATTAACTTAGATGCTTTAACAGCATCTTCTACACCCATCGTGAAATTATCGCCAATGGGTAAAAATGAAAAATCAAGATTATAACTCAAAGGAATTAATTGCATGTCCATAGTAATGGCAGTATCTCCCGCATAATAAAAACAGCAATCGTTTGATTGGATGATAAATCCTGCAGCATTACCAGCATATGAACCATCGGGAAAAGAGCTACTATGCTCTGCTTTTACCATTTTAATTGTGCAAAAACCTAGGTTGATTGTTCCCCCGATATTCATCGGCAATCCATTTTTAATTCCTTGTGATGACAACCATTCTGTGATCTCATAAGCTGAAATTACCTGTGCTTTGCTTTGTTTGGCAATGGTAACTAAATCAGCAGTATGATCTCCATGACCGTGAGTAACTAAAATCAAATCTGGCTGAATTGTGGAAACATCGATCATACTTGATTTGGGGTTGGGTGTGATAAAAGGATCAAAGAGTATATTTTTACCACTTATTTCAATTGAAAAACAAGAATGTCCGTAATATGTAATTTTAGGTCTCAACGTTATCTAAGATTTAATTTCAAATCTAATCACAATCATAGGTTGATAATAAACAGGTTTTTCTTAGTTATACACATGATTATGATGTTGATTTCTTGTAATTTGAACAACCAAAATTCCAAAAAACAAATAATTCGGTTCAATAGTGCGACAGGAATCACCTCGTTAGACCCAGCATATGCTCGAACCCAAGAAAACATACGTGCTGTAAATCAGCTATTTAACGGACTTGTTCAGCTGGATAGCCAATTAAATGTAGTTCCATCAATAGCTAAAAAATGGTCGATTTCTGAAGACGGAAAAACGTACAATTTTGTAATCAACACTGGGGTGTTTTTCCACAATCACCCTGTTTTTAAAACAAAAAAAAGAGAGGTTACTGCATTTGATTTTGAATATGCATTTAGTCGAATCATCAATCCAACAACTGCATCTGATGGAGCATGGATATTTAATGACATTATTGATCGATTACAACCATTCAAGGCAATTAATGATACCCTATTTCAAATTAAATTAAATAAACCATTCGCTCCGTTACTTAATATGCTGACTATGGCCTATTGCTATGTTGTTCCTAGAGAAGTTGTGGAAATATACGATGATGAGTTCGGTAAAAATCCCATAGGTACAGGTCCTTTCATGTTTGCAAATTGGGCCGATGGTATAAAACTAAATATGATTCGGAATCCAAACTACTTTGAATCATCGATACAAAATAAAATTCCTAAAATAGACGGGATTTCAATCAAATTCATCCAAAGTAAGCAAACTGAACTATTAGAATTTATTCAAGGGAATTTAGACTTATTTACTGGCATTGAAAGCTCATTTAAAGATGAGATCTTATCTGTTGATGGCTCACTTAACACTAGGTATATAAATGAATTTGATTTACAAATAAACCCTTTCCTTAATACAGAATATCTTGCATTTAATATGGAGGACGAGTCCTCTCCTATTTTTGATAAAAACTTCCGTAAAGCAATACATTACTGCATTGATAGAGATGCTATGATTACCCATTTACGCAATGGTGTAGGGACAGCTGCCAACGGTGGGTTTATTCCACAAGGTTTGCCAAATCATACTAGTTATAAAGATTCTTCCTACAATCTTAAATTAGCCAAGAATTACTTACAAGCATCTCGTATAAAAAACACAAAACCCATTACACTAACAACCACATCTAACTATCTTGATTTATGTATTTTAGTTCAAAAGAATTGTGCGGAAATTGATATAGAAATCAGAATTGATGTAATCCCTGCAAGCCTTTTAAAACAACAAAAATCCACAGGCGATTTGACTTTCTTCAGAAGTAGTTGGATTGCTGATTATCCAGATGGGGAAAACTTTATGACTTGTTTCTATGGTCCCAATAAAGCTCCTAATGGGCCAAACTATACGCGTTATTCAAATCTTGAATTTGATCAAGAATATGCTAGCTTGATGTCTGCAACAGATCCGATTAAAAAAGAAAAATTAATAACCAAGATGGAGAACATCCTTCATGATGACCAACCATTTATCTTACTATTCTATGATGAGAGTATTTGGTTAAAAAACAAAAAGGTGGATCAAATTAAGATAAATGCTCTTAACCACCTTGACCTGAGACAGGCAGAGGTTAAATCTTAATTTTTTATAATTTTGAAAAAATCATATCATATGAAATCTAAAATTCAAAATATTCTTGGGCTGCTACTCGGTATTATTATAGGAAGCATAATCAATATGAGTATAGTGACGATTAGTGGAAATTTGATACCACTACCCCTAGGAGTCAATCCTGAAGATGTTAATTCGTTACGTGATAATATACACCTGTTTGAGTCAAAACATTATATAATGCCTTTCTTGGCTCATGCGTTAGGTACATTTTCAGGTGCATTTATTGCTTCAAAAATTGCAGTATCAAAAAAGAAAATGTATGCTTATATCGTTGGTTTATTTTTCTTGGTCGGTGGTATTTCAGCAGCATATATGATAGGTACTCCAATTTTACCTACAACTATTGATCTATTGCTTGCCTACTTACCTATGGCATGGATAGCTCATAGGTTTGCTCAAGGCTAACCTGCTTTTAAATTACCGCTTTTTTTGACACCACCCTTGGCTTTGCTTTGAGCTTTAGGAGCGTTATGAGCAGTTGGTTTCTTGTTATTGGATTTAGAAGTGGACTTCTTAGCCTCTTTCACTTTTTCATCGCTATCCGGCTCAGTCAATTGATTGAACTCTAATTGGTCTTTCAGAAGACGGTACCAACTTACAAGTTTAACAATGTCTGAATTATAGACTTGATCTTCATCAAAGTCCTCAACTACTTGTCTAAAAAACGATTGAATCTCGTCTCCAGTATTTTTTTTATTAACCAACTCAAGACCTGCCTCAACCTTTTCATGCAGCGACTTCAAGATTTCATCTAATTTTTTATCCCCATCATAGGTATACATGGAGATATCACTCAAAAACGATACTTTTTGTGTAAGTGAAGTAGGAAATCTTTTTTTATCTCCATTTAAGGACTCTACAATAAGACCATTTGCTCGTTTTCCTACTAGTTTATGAAGTCCAGGTTTACCTGCTACAGATACTATTTCGTTTAAATATAATGACATTAATTAATAACGCTTGTTAAAAGTGTTACGAAAATATCTATTCTATTGACAAATTTATAAATGAGTTATTATTTTAAAATAATCTAATTTGATTATTACAAAGCAGATCTTAATCGCAACAACTTTTCTAATAAGTCTTCAATATTGTTAAGTGGTAGCATGTTTGCTCCGTCACTAAGAGCAGAGCTTGGATCTGGGTGAGTTTCAATGAAGAGACCATCTACCCCAACTGAAACAGCGGCCTTTGCAAGTGGTTCGATGAGTTGTGGTAGTCCGCCAGTAACACCCGTACCATTATTCGGTTGTTGTAAAGAGTGAGTGCAATCCATAACAACTGGATAACCCATTTCTTTCATCCATACAATATTTCTATAATCTACAATCATATCTCCATAGCCAAACATATTTCCACGCTCTGTCAAAAGAACTTTATTATTTGACATTTCAACTACCTTTTGAGCAGCAAATTTCATTGCTTCAGCACCTGCAAATTGTCCTTTTTTGATATTTATAACCTTACCTGTTTTTGCAGCAGACTGTAGCAGTTCAGTTTGACGAAACAGAAACGCTGGTATTTGAAGTACATCTACAAATTCTGCAGCAATTTCAGCTTCTTTACTTTCATGGATATCCGTTACGATTGGCACATCAAATGTTGACCGGACCTTACCCAATAATTTTAGTGCTTTTTCATCACCTATTCCAGTAAATGATGAAGCATTCGTTCGATTAGCTTTTCTGTATGATGATTTAAAGACAAAAGGAATATCCAGTTTATCCGTTACCTTTTTTAAATATTCGGCAGTATGCATGGTAATTTCCTCATTTTCTACAGCACAAGGTCCAGCTAATAAAAATAGCTTATCACCGTTTAATACTTCATCAAGTGTATTATCTATGGAATTCAAAATTTATGTCTTAATTAATTATATCACAAATGTACTCAATATTAAAAATGAAAAATCAGATAAAAAATTCTCAAATTATTTTTATAAAGATGCATTTTTTAACTATTTAACTTGTTTTATTTTTTAACATTGCAACGCAATAACAAATTAATATCATGTCTAATAATTTACTAAAAGGAAAAAAGGGGATTATTTCTGGAGCATTGGATAGTAACTCAATAGCTTGGAAAGTTGCTGAAAAATGCGTTGAACAGGGAGCCGAAATAATACTAACCAACGCACCTATTGCAATGCGTATGGGTGCAATCAACGAACTATCTGAAAAGCTAAACGCACCTATTATTCCTTGCGATGTCACTGACAATGACCAAGTGATTGAATTGGTAGAAAAATCAAAAGAGCATTTTGTAGGTAAATTCGATTTCCTATTACATTCAATTGGCATGAGCTTAAATGTCAGAAAAGGAAGAGACTACACTAATCTAAAATATGATTGGACTCACAAAACCTATGATATTTCAGCACTATCATTTCACAAAATGATCCAAGCTTGTTATCAAGCTGATGCAATTAATAATTGGGGGTCAATTCTTGGCTTAACTTATATTGCCGCTCAGCGTGTTTTCCCAGATTACAGTGAAATGGCTGAAAGTAAAGCATTATTAGAAAGTATTGCTCGAAACTTTGGATATCACTATGGTAAGAAAGCCAAAGTTAGAATTAACACCATTTCTCAATCCCCTACGGTTACTACTGCTGGTAGTGGTGTTAAAGGATTTGATGACTTTATGAGTTTTGCATCCAAAATGTCACCATTAGGGAACGCAGATGCTGATACATGTGCAGACTACTGCATATCGTTATTCTCTGACCTGACCAAGATGGTAACCATGCAAAACCTCTTTCATGACGGTGGATTTAGTTTCACTGGTGTGAGTAACGATGTTTTGAGATAATTACATTACCACGCCTATTTCGTCTAATACTTTGTCTGCTTTGCCAAAGTATTTCATGATGTAGAGTACATATCTAATATCCACTCCAATCGATCTGCTGTAACTTTCATTCCAAGCATAATCATTGATTGTAGCAGTGTATGCCCTATCAAAGTTCACTCCTACTAACCTACCTTTACTGTCCATTATTGGACTTCCACTATTTCCACCAGTTGTATCCATATTGTACAAAAGTCCTACTACAACACTTCCGTTTGATTTATTCTTGAGAACATCCGCAGGTTCTATTTTTTTCATTTTATCTATAAATTCAGGCTGAAGGAAATAATCTGGATTAGTTGAACCTTCCGTTTTTTCTATGATTCCATTGACAGTAGTATATGGACTAGCTTTAACAGCATCCTCTGGCTCATAACCTTTTACGTAACCGTATGTAAACCTTAATGTTCCATTAGCGTCAGGAAAAAAACTTCCGCCTTTCATTTCCATTTCAATGTCATTAAAACGTGGAATGATCGCATCAATCTCTGCATTAATTTGAATCATCTCTTTTTGCATATCTCTAAATACACGATTCGCCCTCGCAGCAAATGTTATGAGTTCATCATTGGTCTTTAGAAATTTTTCCATATCAGACTCCATCAAACTGTTGTTTTTCTGAACCTTCCTCAACTTTGAACTCTCCCACAACATCTCAGCAAATCTATATGCAGCCTTTCGTGAAGTACTGTAACCTGAATAAAATTTATGATCAAATAAATATTTAATTTCTGAAAGATGGCTTAAGGATAATTGATATAATAATTCAGAAAAAAGTTTCTTTTCAAGAGACAATCTAGACTCTAGACCTCTATATGAAGACAATTGTTGAAGTATTTTCGAGGAATTTTTGTCCAAAAAAGCTGCTCGTTCATCTTTTGAAATAGATTGAATACTTTCATTATTTATTTGAGTAAATGCTGCACCAGCAAAAATTCCATTTCTGTATAATTGATTCAAATAGATATAATCTCTTGCTAAAGCAAATTTTCGAGCATACAACTCTTCGTTTTCTTGGAATAAAGATTGATAGCTTTTAAAAGACGATTTCTTAGAGGCATATTCTGCAAGCCTCTTTTGACTATTATATTTTTGAGCTATTACGCCTGTACGTTGAAGACCTTGCATTTTACCCTTAAAGTTTTTAGACGTGTTATTTAAACTTGCCAGCCGTCCACTGTATTTTAACTTCATATCTATATCATTCCCAGCAAATTCGTTTATGGCATCAATTTGAAAATCAAACCATTCAGCAATAATCGGAAGAACATAATTGTTTTGATAATCCAAAAATTGAGCAGTTTGGTTTCTGTATGTTCTTCCGGGGTATCCGAGAATAAACGTAAAATCTCCTTCAGACGTTCCTGATGGATTAACTTCTAAATGTTTTTCTGGAGTATAAGGAACGCCATTTTCATAGGCACGAACAATTGAAAAATCTCCATTATGTCTTGGCCACTCCCAGTTATCTGTTTCACCACCAAATTTACCAATATTTTTAGGTGGTACATAAACCAATCGCACATCATCTAGCGTCTTGTATAGGAACAAGGTATATGATTTACCTACTAACATCTCTGAAATCTCAGGAGTAAGATTTAGGTTTGCTTTTTGCTCCCTTTCTAAAATTAATTTTCGATTCTTTAATATAATTTCTTTCCGTTCCAAAGCTGGCGTGTTAACTTCTATACCTGCCAAAACTTCTTCTGAAACATCTTTATAGGACATCGTAATTTTACATGGTAAAGAGGTCTTGATTTCTGCCTCATTTTTTGACGCATAAAATCCATTTTCCAAATAGTTGTTTTCCGAAGAACTCACAGAAGCAACAGAACTAAAAACACAATGATGATTCGTAATAATAAGTCCAGAATTGGATATGAATGAGCCTGTACATCCACCTAAACGAACCAATGCGTTAACCAATGCAGGTTTAGATTCATCATAAATGTATTTTGTAGAAATTTCCAAGCCAGCACTTTTTAGATCAAGGGAATTTAGTTGACTCATTGGAAACATTCCCTCTTCCAACGAATCGGTTTTGAAGGAAAATAAGGAAATTGCCAATAAGGATATGAATACTATTTTTTTCATATTGAATTTA
>JAHEGS010000041.1 GCA_024645005.1 Bacteroidota bacterium | reverse complement strand
ACAAATTTTTGCCGATACTCAAAAAATAAACCAAGTACTCCAATGGCAAGCTGAATATGACTTGTACGATATGATGTACCATGCTTGGATGTGGCAAAAGAGCATTTCTAAAAAATAAATTTTAAAAAAATCTCAACCATTTTGTAAAAACACACGTACATGGTGGTACGATATCCTAAAAAAGACCAATGGTTATTATACTGCAACTGCAGATAATGGTATTTTGGATGTTGTAGAATTAGAAGAAAACTTACTGAATAACACCTTGATTAGAATTAGCGGATCAGTGGGTCTTCGATATGGATTAACAAAATCATGGGGGATTCGATCGAGTTATCAATATGGCTATGGTATAAATTCGATGTTGAAGTCGTATGACCAGCTTCCTCAAACAAATGCAATCCAGTTTGGGGTAGAATACAAAATCAAATAATTACCAAGGACTGTTGCCTTGATTCAAGTCCAATTGTAAACCTTTTTTTTGCTCTTCTTTTTTAATTTTACGAATACCAAAGTGGTTCATGAAGTTCTCTTTTTGGTAGCTATCAACATCCCATTCTTTAATTATTTTCCCTTGACTTACGCATAAAATCCTAGGATAGGTTTTTCCTTCGAGTAGTCTCTTAAATATAGTGAAATCGTCAATTCGATAATGCGGATCGTCCTTATTGCCTGCTTGTGTGAAGAAGTAATTTTGCTCATACTCTGACCCATAATTGATGAGATAAATAGAGGGAAGTTTTTTGGATGATTTCATGGAAGAAATATCTCGATACACTTCCTGACAATGACTGCATGTCATACTAAATAAACATACGAGTGTGGTATCGTTTTTTTGGAAATAATTTTTTAAATCCGGCACATAGTAGTTCAACAGTTCAAGTGTAGATTGAGGTTTTTCTTGGGTAGAAATGGAAGTAGTATTCTCAGGAGTTGTTTGGGTGTCGATGACCTTTGAGGTTGGTTTTATTTCTGATTTTGCTTTTGGAGTTTCTTCTTCTATTATCTGATCCTGATCTGATGTAGAGTCAATACTGATGTTTCCTTGATTGTTGAATATCTTTATACTTTGGTCAGTCGTATCCAACAGCGTTGTATTTGATGTTTCGGAGTTTTGTATTTCAGTAGTATTTTGGTGTGATTTTACACCAAAGCTAAGTGTAAACAAGGTAACTAATCCAACAAACAATGAGGACACCCAAGATTGAAATGATTGACCTTTATACTTCAACCAAACATAGATAGCTAGGATGATGCCTATCCCATTTTTAATGATTGACTCTAGGTTATTCATAGGAAACACATCCCCGAAGCAACCACAGTTTCCCTCGATAAATCCATTTTCTTTCCTCAAACTTTCATAAAACAGGTGAATAGTGAAAAGAAGCAAAGTAATAAAGGTAAGAGGTAGAGTGATTCTTTTGAATCCTTTGTTTTGAAGGAGAGCAATTCCAATCCACAATTCTAGTGATACTAATATTCGGGTCAGCCATTGAACTATCAACATACCCTTAGGCTGATTAAAATAATCGGATCCTAGAATTAATTCAGCTACCATTCCATCAAAAAATGGCATAGATATTAGTTTACTTATGGCTCCAAAAACAAAAAGAAAACTGAGAATAATGCGGCTAATTTGTACGATCATTTCTTTGTCTATCTAGTCTAACGAATTAAAACTAATTGTGTTATTTAAAACTTGGTTATGAAACAAGTTCTATGGAAGAATGCTGAATGGCATCATAACCTTCGGCGATATTTATTACCTTGTGATAGCCCCGTTTTTTTAAGATAGACGAGGCAATTACCGATCGATATCCCCCTGCACAATGCACATAAAAATTATCTTCTTTTGGGAATTGAGCAAGTTCTTCATTGAGCATACTCAAACAAACATGATGAGCATCTTTAATATGGCTAGAATCCCATTCGCCTTTTTTTCTGACATCGAAAATGGGATTGTGATTTGTTTTGTGTTCTGTTTCAAATTGACTAGTTGGAACAGATCGAACAGTATCAATCTCTTTGCCTTCTTTTTCCCATGCTTTAAAACCACCCTTCAGATATCCTAATGTGTTGTCAAATCCTACTCGACTTAACCGTGTAATGACTTCATTTATTCTATCTTCTTCACCGACAATGAGGATGGGTTGATTGACATCTTTTATTACTGCTCCGACCCATGGAGCAAAGCTTCCGTCGATACCTATGAATATACTTTGAGGGATATGGCCTTGAATAAACTCTTTTTCATGCCGAACATCAAGGATAATGGCACGACTTTCATTGGCGATATTTTCGAAATCGGAGGGACTAAGCGGAGAATTTCCTTTAGAAATAACCTCATCAATGTTTGCATAACCCGATTTATTCATCATCACATTCATTGGAAAGTATGCAGGGGGTGCAGATAATCCAGTAGTGACTTCCTCAATAAATTCAGCTTTAGTCATGTCCGATCTCAAGGCATAATTCATTTGTTTTTGATTACCCAGTGTATCGACAGTTTCTGTCATCATATTTTTACCACAAGCACTTCCTGCACCGTGAGCAGGATAGACGATGACGTCGTCTGCTAAGGGCATGATGGTATTTCGAAGACTATCATAAAGTATTCCAGCTAATTCTTCTTGGGTAATATTTGCCGATTTTTGAGCTAAATCAGGTCGTCCAACATCTCCTAAAAATAATGTGTCTCCAGAGAATATGCAATGATCTTTTCCATCTTCGTCTCTAAGAAGATAAGTGGTGCTTTCCATGGTATGTCCTGGAGTGTGAAGGGCAATAATGGTTACATTACCAACTTTAAACTCTTGTTTATCCTTTGCGATGATGGTTTCATAGTTTGGGTTGGCCATAGGACCATAGACAATACTTGCACCGGTTTTTTCAGAAAGTGTGATATGACCACTTACAAAATCTGCATGAAAATGGGTCTCAAATATGTATTTTATTTGGGCATTTAACGCTTCGGCTTTTTGGATGTATGAATCAATTTCTCGAAGGGGATCAATTATTGCTACTTCGCCATTGCTTTCAATAAAATAGGCCCCTTGTGCAAGACAATTGGTGTATATCTGTTCTACAATCATGTCAAATTATTTTGATTCAAAGATAATGCTTAAATCAATTTTAATGAATGAAATGGCGTCACTATTTTGAGTTCAGATTTAGTTTTCACTTATTACGATTGTCAAATTATCACTACAAATTAGGGGATTCTAATTTTACATTTTAGTGACTACAATTGATATTGGGTTCAATATGAAATCTTTATATTCGTAAATCAATCTTAGGTGTTAATGTTTGCTGCAATTCAAGTTCTTAAGCGTCGAATGTATTTTTTCGTTTTCTTAATACATCTCGTATTTTCATTGAATGCTCAAAATTTACTTTCTAATTATTCGGTTGATTGGGGGGATAAAGGTTCACATTTTAATGTTGCGAAAGTGGAGCACCTTGGCATAAGTAAAGCTGAATCTTCAGATTTCATAAGGAATTATTTGAAGCTATCCAAAAAAAGCTCATTGACTCTCAAGTTTAACAATCCAGAACGTTCAGAGGCTGTTCGATTTATTCATAAAATAAATGGTCATACGATACTTGGAAGTGAGGTAGTAGCAAGATTTAAAGGAGAAATTCTCACCGGGTTTAATGGGATTATTTATAACCCACTTGTCAGTTTACCAAGTATTGATGCTGAATCAGCCAAGCAGACAGCTATCTCTGTTTCTGGAGGAAAGATATTTAATTGGCAAGTTGAGGAAGAAGAAGCGATGATTAAATTGTGGACAGAAGACAGTCTGGCTACTTATGATCCCAAACCAGAATTGATTTATGTCCCAAAAGATTTAAATTTTTCAAATGAATTTAGTTTATGTTTTGGATTTGAAATCAACGCGATTGAACCCCTGATTAAAAAGAATATTTACATCAATGCTCAAACTGGAGAGGTATGGGCAATTGAGGATTTAATTCATGTAGTAGAAGTTAAAGGAACAGCGAATACCAAGTATAGAGGTGTCCGATCGATACAGACAGATAGTACAAGCCCGACTAATTTTAGGTTGCGTGAATCTGGAAGAGGCAAGGGAATTGAAACCTATAATATGCAGAAGGGAACTTCTTATGGTGCGGCGGTAGATTTTTTGGATACCGATAATTATTGGAATAATTACAATGCAAATCAAGATGAGGTTGCCACTGATGCTCACTTTGGTGCTGAGGTTACCTATGATTACTTTTATAAAAATTTTGGCAGAAACAGCTTTGATGGGAATGGAGCAAAAATTAGAAGCTATATCCACTATAGATCAAATTATGTAAATGCATTCTGGAATGGGTATGTCATGACTTATGGTGATGGTAATGGGACTACATGGTCACCATTGACTAGTGTTGATATTTGCGGTCATGAAGTAACTCATGCTGTTACCACAAATAGTGCTGGACTTATCTATCGCTATGAGAGTGGAGCTTTGAATGAATCGTTCAGTGATATTTTTGGAAATGCCATTGAGTTTTATGCAGATTCTACTCAGTTTGATTGGGGGATGGGAGAGGATATTACTTCTTCAGGAAGGGGTATCCGAAACATGGCAAGCCCTAATGATTTTAGAGATCCGGATACGTATAAAGGAACATACTGGCATACGGCACCATCAGATAATGGAGGTGTTCATGTGAATAGTGGAGTGCAGAACTATTGGTTTTATCTTTTAACAAAAGGAGTTTCAGGAACGAATGATAATGGGGATACATTTCAAGTTGATAGTATCGGAATAAAAAAAGCACAACAAATCGCTTTTCGAAATCTCACAAATTATTTAACACCATCATCCAATTTTCTAGAGGCACGTTATTATGCAATTCAATCTGCGGCAGATCTCTATGGAGAGTGCAGTAACGAGGTAATCGCTACCACCAATGCATGGTATGCTGTGGGTGTTGGTCCCAAATATGATAGCTCTTCTATTACTGTAGATTTTAGTGCTGATACCTTGTTTTGTTTTTCTAATGACATAGTTCTATTTAGGAACGAATCAGTAAATGCAAAAAGTTATTCTTGGACTTTTGGTGATGGTAAAAGTTCTACATCAAAAAATCCAACCCATGTCTATGGAGCTCAAGGCAAATACACCGTAAAATTAGTTGCTGAAGGGTGTTTTCTTGGAGTGAAAGATTCAACAGAAAAAGTAGCCTACATTGAAATTGATTCGATACGAGACATTTGCAATGCGTCACTTCCTATTGCTGGTAAATGGACTACCTATTCTGTTTGTAAAGGTTTTGTATATGATCACGGAGGTGAATCTAATTATTTTAACCTTACTCGAGATACAGTAACATTAGACTTCGGTGATAGCGACAGTGCGTTCATAACATTTACTGAATTCGCATATGAAGAGGGTTTTGATTCGCTGTACATCTATAACGGACCTAATACCTCTTATCCTCTTATTGGAGGATTTACGGCGGATTCCATACCAAATGGAGGTAAGCCTATAAAAATTGACTCAGGTGCTGTCACATTGCGACATTTCTCAGATCAATTAGCAACGCTATCGGGTTACAAAGCAGAATTTGAAGCATTTCGTCCAAGCTTGAGTTTGAAACTCACACCGGATACTACAGTTTGTTATAATCAGGACATTTGGCTTGTCGCAGAGGGGAATGGGGGGAGCTCTGTCGATTATAGCTATACGTGGAATGGAGTTTTAGGTAAAGACAGTTTACTCGTAAATTTCACAAACGATACGACAGTATACCTTCGATTTGGTGATGATTGTATGCAAGAATTTATTTATGACTCGATCGTTATCAAGGTATTAGATCCTCTCAAAATTGTTCCTTTGACAGATACCACATTGTGTTTTTTGGAACCTGTTCAATTCAATGCCAATGCATCAGGAGGTCTGTCTAGTAACTACACATTCAAATGGTTGCCTTTTGACATAGACACGAATAATTGGAGTACTCAATTTAAGGATGATGAATTAATATCTGTTGTGGTTTCGGATGGTTGTACTCCCAAAAATGATACAACCACATTTAATGTGGTAGTCAGAGATTCATTATCACATATCCAACAATCACCATCTTTAATTTGCCAAGGTGAAAGTGCAACATTACAATTAAATCCGTCAGGAGGATTATCAACCTATAATTACTCGTTTTCAGATGGAAATATATCGGGTAATTCTTCTTCTGTTAGCTGGACAGTTAATCCAGTTGGTGCAGGACAACATGAATATTGGATATCATATACAGATCAATGCACACCTACTAATGATACGGCATTTTATATGATTACTGTTAGCGATTCTCTAAATATTGACCTTACAAAAGATACGTTGATTTGCGATGGCCAATCTCTCACGCTAAAAACGACAGCTAATGGAGGCAACCCATTGGGATATCAATATGATTGGGGTAGAGGTAAGACCAATATGGATTCGATGGTTGTTAGTCCTACAATGAATATGAGTTATCAAGTAACATTATCCGATGGCTGTAGTGTTTATGAACCAAAAGCTAGTGTAAATGTCTCATTGCGTGGTGAGTTGAAGGTATCGATACTCGGGAATGACACAGCTTGCTATGGTGAAATCATAACCTACCAAGCAGTAGTTTCAGGAGGTGATCCTGTGAGTTATACGTACAAATGGAACTATGGAGCTGGAGATTCTCAAAATTACACATTCCCTATTTTGTTTTCGAATCAGAAAGTGGTAGTTGTGGTAGATGATGGATGTAGCCCGAGTATAGCGAGGGATTCTGTTTATGTAGCGGTAAGACCTCAATTAAATATAGATTTACCTACCGATATCGAAATCTGTATAGGAGATTCCTATGATCTTTTACCGTCTGCCTCAGGTGGTATATCGACTAATTATCAATTTACGTGGAATAATGGTTTGGGTACTGGTCCAAACAAGACGGTCACTCCTTTAACTACGACAACCTATGTGGTTACGTTAACGGATAATTGTAGCCAGTCTGTGATTGGTAAATCTAGAATTGTTGTCAATCCTATACCAGCAGTTGACTTTGACGTAAGTCCTAACCCAAGTTGTGTAGATAATGCAGTTAATTTTATTAATCTTACCAATACTGGAGAACGGAGTAAATTCAAATGGGATTTTGGAGATGGAAATACAAGTAATCGAGAAAATACAACACATAGTTATAGTTCAGATCGGTTGTATTCTGTTCAATTGGTGGTGACCAACGAATATGACTGTAAGGATTCACTGTCAAAAATTGACGAGTTAGAAATTGTACCGAAACCGTCAGCCGGTTTTACTCACACTCCAGATATGGCCAATTTTTATCAACCAGAATTTGTGTTTACCAATACATCGTTGGATGCAACAAATTATACCTGGGACTTTGGTGATGGAGTATCAAGCTCTGGATTTGGTGCTACACACAGCTATGCTGATACTGGATTTTATGAGGTTACACTCACTGCCGAGAATGATTTAGGTTGTATAGATGTGTTTACAAAAGTGTTGCAAGTTGAAGATGCTTTTAAGTTGTTTACGCCCAACGCTTTCAGTCCAAATGATGATAATACCAATGATGTATTTTCTATCCAATCTAGAGGAGTTAAAGAATTTAGTATCATGATTTTTAATCGATGGGGAGAGATTCTTTTTAAATCATTAGATATTAACGATTCTTGGGATGGAACATTCAATGGAGATAAGGTACAAGAGGGTATATATTATTACACCGTATTTGGTAAAGATTATAAAAACAAGGTATTCCAAGCAAAAGGAGAAATCATGCTTTTGAGGTAGTTATTCTTAGCTACACCCAACCCCGGCTCTATCAAAATTTAACTATTTTCTTGGTAAGATTTGCTGTGCTTTTTTCAATAGCTTTTAGTAGAAGTTTATCTAGAGGTAGTTACTTCCCAATACAAAATCGAGTAAAGATAGAATCCAGTACTTCGTCGTTAGTAACCTCTCCTGTGATTAGTCCCAATTGATATAAAGTATTTCGAATATCAATGGCAATCAAGTCACTGGGGATTTCTTCATCAATTCCGATAATGATTTTCTGAAGTAATGCCGAACTCTTACTCAAAGCATCGGCATGACGTGCATTATTCACCAAGGTCTCATTGCCATATTCATATTGGCTTGCAATTTTTAATAATTCATCCAATAACGGGTCAATATTTTTTGTTTTTGCCGAAATGAATAGGGTGTTTTCTGGCCAATCTTTGGTGTTGTATGTTAGTTGGTCTGTCTTATTGGCGAGTATAATTAATCGTTGTGATGGTGGTAGCTCTTCCAATTGAGATTCGAGTTCTGTTCGGCTGGTTGTTTGAGCATCAAAGAGATAGATGATTAAATCGGCTTTTTGAATACTCTCTTTGGCCTTACTAACACCGATCTGCTCGATATTATCTGAACTATCCCTTAGTCCAGCAGTATCAATGAGTCGGAATTGGATTCCCTCTAGCGTAAAAATTTCTTCAATGGTATCCCGAGTTGTGCCTGCAACATCAGAAACAATAGCTCTATCCTCATTTAATAGGGCGTTTAGTAATGTACTTTTCCCAGCATTGGGTTTTCCAGCAATGACAGTATTGATTCCATTTTTGAGTACATTTCCAGCTGAAAATGACGTCCTTAATTTTTCAATTTGATGAAGCAGGGACTCGATTAAACTTTTTAGTTTGGGTCGATTTGCAAATTCAACATCTTCTTCTCCAAAATCATTTTCAAGTTCAATTAATGCAGCAAAGTCGATGAGTTCTTGTCGGAGTTTTTCAATATCCTTACTGAATCCTCCTCGCATTTGATGGATGGCCATTTGCAAACTAGCCTCACTATTGCTACTTATCATATCCGCAACTGCTTCAGCTTGTGTAAGGTCTAATTTTTGATTTAAAAATGCACGTAAGGTGAATTCCCCAGGTTCGGCCATTCGTGCTCCTTTTTTTAAGATTGTTTCTGTTATTCGCTGGACAATATAGGGGGATCCATGACCAGATATTTCTATGGAGTCCTCGCCAGTGTATGACTTTGGGTTTCTAAAAATACTCACTAATACTTCATCCACTTTTTGGGACTCATCGAGAATGTGTCCATAATGGATGGTGTAACCATCTGCTTGTTCAATATCTTTTGAGAAACAAGAGTTTACGATGGATATCGCATCATTGCCTGAAACACGAATTACAGCAAGAGCTGAAACTCCAGAGGGTGTGGCTGGTGCAATAATCGTATCCTCAAAATTTGTCATGGTTAATATTAGAAGTTTAGACTCAAGCTGTATTTACTGTAGAAGTCAAATATTTCATTAACCGCATCATCTGCAGTATCTACAATTTTAAATAAGTCCATGTCCTCTGGGCTAATGTATGCTTCTTCTAGCATTGTATTCTTTAGCCAGTCCATTAAACCTTCCCAATAAGAAGATCCTACTAAAATGATAGGAAACATGGCTGTTTTTTGTGTTTGTATTAATGTAAGGGCTTCAAATAGTTCGTCCAATGTACCAAAGCCACCGGGTAGTACTATAAACCCTTGAGCGTATTTCATAAACATCACTTTTCTCACAAAGAAGAAATTAAAGTTGATGAGTTTATCTCTATCGATATATGGATTAGCACTCTGCTCAAAAGGGAGTAAGATATTTAACCCAACCGAGGCACCCTTTTCTTTGTGAGCTCCAAGGTTACCTGCTTCCATAATTCCGGGTCCTCCTCCAGTGATCACTCCAAGTCCAGCAGATGCAAGCTTTTGCCCAATTTCAGTAGCCATTTCATAGTATTTGGTTCCTGGTTTTGTTCTTGCAGATCCAAAAACAGATACACAGGGCCCTGTTTTGGATAGTGTTTCGTATCCATCTACAAATTCAGCCATTACCTTGAAAATATTCCAACTATCTGAACTTTTAATCTCAGGCCAGTTTTTGTTTTTAAATGCTTTTTTTATTCGTTCGTTTTCTTGATTTTCCATGCTTTTTTTAAGATTGTTTATGACTTTTTACGATGTAAATAGCTGTTAAAATAGAGCAGAATATACGTAAAAAATCCGTTTATGATAATTAATTCGAACCCAGCCTCAAATCCTTTAACTGCATAGGGCATCCCATAAAAATAGATTGCAGTCAAAAGAATAGATAGGAAAGTTAGGTAAACAACGTATCGATCGTTGATTTTATTTTTAGTCAATATTCCATATGAAAATAATCCAAGTAATGGACCATAAGTAAATCCGGCAGCACGAAATAATTCTTTAATAACGGCTTCATTATTGATGGCATCAAATAGGAGAATAGTGATGAATAGGATTATAGCAAATCCGATATGAACAAGTTTTCTTGTTTTTATGTTAGTGGGTTTTGAGCGTTCAAATTCTAGGAAGTCGATACAAAAGCTAGTTGTGAGTGCAGTTAATGCACTATCTGCACTGCTATATGCAGCTGCAACTAATCCTATGATGAATGCAATACTTACAATTGGAGTAGCATGTTGCATGGCAACAAAACTGAATAATTCGTCTGATTTTCCTACAAAGTTCAGCTCTTTTGCATCAACATACTTGTACAAAAGAGCACCTAGACTCAAGAATATGATATTAATGACAATGAACAATGCCATTTGGATATAAATGTTTTTCTGAGCATTTTGAATGGAATTGATACTCAGATTTTTTTGCATCATATCTTGATCTAACCCTGTCATGGCCAATGCTATAAATACACCCCCTAGAAATTGCTTCCAAAATACATTACTTCCATTTCCATCCCAGTGAAAAATTTGTGTGTTTGGATCATTGATTAATTGATTGAATGTTTCCCCAAATGACCAATTTAGATCATTAATCATAAACACTATGGTTAGTATTACAGCTACAATTAGAAATGTGGTCTGTAAGGTATCAGTATAAACGACCGTCTTAATACCACTTTTAGAAGTGTATAAAAAAATTAAAATGATGGTAATTGCTACCGTACCCCAAAAAGGAATTCCAAAAGGATCAAATACAAATGTGTGCAAAACTCCAGCAACTAAAAATAATCGAAATGATGCACCTATTATCCGACTTAAAATAAAATAAGCGGCCCCAGTTTTATAAGAATTCTCTCCGAACCGGTTTTCAAGATAGGTGTATATCGAGGTCAGATTCTGTCGATAGTATAAGGGGATTAAGATTTGAGCAATAATAATATAGCCAACCATGTAACCCATGACTGTTTGTAAGTATCCAAAATGACTATTTGCAACCCAACCTGGTACGGATAAGAAAGTAACTCCTGAGAGTGATGCTCCAATCATCCCAAAAGCGACTAACAACCATGGAGATTTTCGATTGCCAGTGTAAAAAGAAGTTTCGTCATTATTTCTTGAGGTAGCCCATGAAATGGCAATCAACACAAGAAAGTAGCTGACAAGGGCTATAAGTATTTGAGTGGGTGTCATTTATGGAGATACAATTAACTTCTGCCCAATCTGAATGGTGATATTTTCTAAATTATTCCATTCTTTTAGTTGATCGACAGTAATACCATACCGCTTGCAAATGTTAAACATAGTGTCCCCTTTAATCACCATGTGAGTCATTGTTCCGTCAACTGCTATATTTTTTTGCATTTCCTCTGTATCCATTTTGTTGAGATCAGTGTCCGTTGTTTTATTGGGTTGAGTCTCTGTTTCTTGTTTTTTAAAATTATGGAAGTCAGCGAGTTTCTCTTTTAAAATTATTTTTTGTCCAATTTGCATTGTATTTGGGTTTAGACTGGGATTCCATTTAAGTATGTCTTCTTCAAATACATGATATTTTTCTGCTATCCGATAAATGTTATCACCCTTTACAACTATGTGGAAATCGGGTACTTCAATGGTTACTTTGTTTATTGCTCCTGGGTTATCAAAATTTGTAGAATCAATACTATTTTGGTTTACTGAACTAGGGTTTATAAATTTTTTTTCTTCTTCCCAATTTGGCTTTTTAGCTTGTGTTTTTACGGGGTCGTCACTATCTCTTTTTTTCTGCATATATAAAACCTCGCCTACTTTAGGTTCGGTACCTGTTTCCATGCGATTTTTCTTGTATAAGTGCTTTAGTTTTATCCCATATGTTTGAGAAATACCTCGCATGTTGTCCGTCTTAGTGACAATATGTTTGCCCTCAGAACCTCTTCGTCTTTTTGGCTTCAAATAAACAACTTCTCCAGCTTTAATTTCTTCGTCTTTGGGCAAATCATTCCATTTTCTGATATGCTTATCTTTTAAATAATTGTCTTCTGCAATGCTCCGAACGGTCTCCTCCTTTGTAGCAATTTTTACAGGCACTCCATTGATTTTTTCGCCTTCCTCTGGAGCTTCATTTTGGGGTAGTTTTTGCGTATCATACTGATATAACTCATATCGTTCAATGAGATTGATTAATATTTTGCCATATTGGGGATTAGTTGCATATCCCGCTTTTCTGAGTCCATGACACCAACCTTTGTAATCTGTAATCTTTAATTCAAATAGTTCATGATATCTCCAATTTTTTCGTAAAAAATCGGAATGATCTTTATATGATTCTAGAACTGATCCGTATGCTCTGAAACATTCATCTGGAGCGTCATCATTAGCATAAATAGTTTTACCAGTCCAATTGCCTTTACACTTGATTCCAAAATGATTGTTAGCGAATTTTGCTAGTCGACTATTACCACTACTGCTTTCTAAAACTCCTTGCGACAAAGTAATGCTTGCAGGTACTCCACTACGATGCATTTCGATAACTGCTAACTCTTTATATCGATCAATATATTGGGTAGGAGTTTGTTTTTGAGCTTGAAGTATGAGAATAAAAAAGCTAAGAATTATCGTTAAATACGGTCTCATTTAATGGGTGTTAATAATTTCAAAATTAGAGTCCTCGAGATGATCATGAGTACAACTTTATACACTTATCTACATTTGTTATAATGAATTGTATTAGAAAGCGTTTAATTTGAAGTCATAAAAAGTATTCAATATGAGAAAGTACTTATTTCTTTTAGGGTTGTTCTTTGTTACTTCTTTTGTTTTTGGCCAAAAAGTACCACCTGCAAATTGGAGCCACAATATTTCTAAAAGTAATGCTAAAGTTGGGGATATTATCGAGGTGATTTTTACAACTTCGATTCCTGAAGGGTATCACATATATTCTAATGATTATGGTGATTGTCCCCCTGTAAAAGCAAAGTTTATATACAATCAAAATTTGTCATTTGAGCTTGTTGGTAACGCAAAAGCAATTGGCTCGCATCACTATATGGATGACATTTTTGAATGTGAGGTTGCGGATTTTGAGAATAAGGCTGAATTTAGACAACAGATTAAACTACTTTCTTCAAAACCAGATATTGAAGGCGTTTTAGAGTATCAAATGTGCACCTCTGATGGAATGTGCGTTATTTTTGAGTATGATTTTCGTATTGAAGGACTGACTGTATTGGGGAAACTGATCGTCAATCCTGAGCAGATTCAATCTAAGCCAGATATTATTGTTGAGGAGGAAGAAGTTGTAGAATCAGCAGAGTTAGAAATTTCGACTGATCAAGAATCTAATTCAGAGACACAAAATAATGTTCAAAGTTCTGAGGGTTATACTTCGTTTGCGGGGCTTATTTCTGAAGATAGTGTTCATTATTCAAGTTATCAAGCTACATCAAAAGAGGATACTGCTTCTTGTGAAATAAAAACTTTTGAAGGGAGCTCTAATCAAGATACAACAACATATTGGGGCTTATTTATTTTAGCATTTTTGTCAGGGCTAGCGGCACTACTTACTCCATGTGTGTTTCCGATGATACCTATGACTGTGTCTTTTTTTATGAAAGATGGAAGTAAAGCAAAGGCAATTCGAAATGGGTTTATCTATGGTACGAGTATCATAGCTATTTATGTTTTTATTGGCACTTTGGTTGCAGTTGTCGCAGGTCCAGCTGCGGCAAATTGGTTGTCGACGCATTGGCTTCCGAATATCTTCTTCTTTTTGATTTTTGTAGTTTTTGCTGCTTCCTTTTTTGGAGCGTTTGAAATTGTGCTGCCAAGTTGGTTAGTTAACAAAGCAGATCAACAATCAGACAAAGGGGGATTAGTTGGTATTTTTTTTATGGCATTTACCATTGTTTTGGTCTCTTTTTCATGTACCGGACCAATTGTTGGGAGTATTCTAGTTCAGTCTGCTGGAGGAGCTTTTGTTCAACCGTTGATAGGAATGCTTGGCTTTTCCCTAGCATTTGCCATTCCATTTTCATTATTTGCTATTTTCCCTAATTGGCTGAATAGTCTGCCAGCATCTGGAGGTTGGTTAAATTCAGTAAAAGTGGTACTTGGTTTCCTTGAGCTTGCATTTGGATTAAAATTTTTGAGTGTAGCCGATCAAACCTACCATTGGGGAATATTAGATCGTGAAATATACATTGGTCTATGGATTGTTATTTTTCTGCTAATGGGTTTTTACCTCTTGGGTAAAATTAAATTTTCTCATGACAGTGATATGCCATTCTTAAAAGTGCCTCGATTGTTATTTGCTATTGCCACTTTTTCTTTTGTATCCTATTTGGTGCCGGGTCTTTTTGGGGCACCTTTGAAAGCATTGGCGGGCTATTTGCCACCGATGAGTACCCATGATTTTAATCTTCTGGAGTCTCATGAGGAGCACAAGCCATACTATGCTGGAGTGAAACCATTGTATGAGGATAAGCTTCATTTACCAGATGGTCTTCGTGGTTATTTTGATTATGAACAAGGAATGGAAGTGGCGAGAAAAATTGGACGACCCGTATTACTGGATTTTACAGGTCATGGTTGTGTGAATTGTCGAGAGATGGAGGCTCGTGTATGGTCAGATTCAAGAGTTCATAACTTATTGGATGAAAAGTTTTTAGTTATCTCACTTTATGTAGATGAGAAAACAGTCGAACTTCCAGAGGATGAATTTTTCTATGATAAAAAAGGAAAATTGATAAAGACATTAGCCAAGAAAAATAGTACGATTCAAGAATGTTATTTTGATGCAAATGCACAACCTCTATATGCATTGCTGGACAATGAAGGAAATCTACTTCAGCCCACAAAAACATATGATTTAGATATAGAAGGATACATCCAATTCTTACAAAGTGGACTAGCTGAATATCAAAATAGAATGACCACCAAACAATAAAAACAAATGAGTATTCAACAACATTTTATAGAAGCACGAGAAGTTCTAGATGCGTTTATTTCAGATGCTAAAAATTTTGAGGCTATTGATCGAGCAGGTCAGTTATTAGTCAATAGTATTCAATCTGAAGGTAAGATTATTAGTTGTGGAAACGGAGGTAGTTTGTGTGATGCAATGCATTTTGCTGAGGAACTGACAGGAAGGTATCGCAACAATAGACCAGCTATCGGAGCTATTGCAATTAGTGATCCCAGTCATATGGCCTGTGTAGGAAACGATTATGGTTATGAGTATGTATTTTCAAGATACCTTGAGGGTGTTGGAAGAAAAGGCGATGTGCTTCTAGCTATCAGTACAAGTGGGAATAGTAAAAACGTGATTCATGCAATCAATGCAGCTAAAGAAAAAGGCATGAAAGTTATCGGTCTTACTGGTAAAGATGGAGGGGAAATGGCGAAAATGTGCGATGTTGAAATTAGAGCTCCAAAGAGTGAATATGCCGATCGGGCTCAGGAAATTCACATTAAGGTAATTCATTCATTGATTGATTACGTGGAGAATAACCTTTAATCCTATTTTAAAAATCTAAATCTAATTAAAGCTTGTACTTTAAGTACTTGATTTTTTTGCCATCATTAAGCCACATTTTTTCGTAAAAAGTTTGAATATTGGCTAGATATTCAGGGATGTCATTCCATTGGTAAATATCGTTACTGTCAGAGAGAACCTCTAGATTTTGTTCTTTGATTACCTCTTTTGTGTACTCATAAAATCGCGTTGAATCACTTTTTAAATTCATGATTGGGTGAGGCTTTGCAATAGTTCTATATCGATCAAGAAACATGGGGTTTGTTAGTCTCTTTCTTTTTTTTGCGTGTTGTGGATCAGGAAAAGTAATCCAGAATTCATCGATTTCATTCGGGGCAAAATAATCTTCAATATTACCAATCATAATCCGATGAAATGCAACATTATTCATGTTGTTTTCAAGAGCATATTTAGCACCTTTCCATATTCGATTACCTTTGATGTCAACACCTATAAAGTTTCGGTTTGGGAATCTTTCAGCTAGACCTATCGTATATTCTCCTTTACCACAAGCAAGTTCAAGTGTAATTGGATTTGAGTTTTTAAATACATGCGTTGCCCATTTGCCTTTCAGCTCGGTTGCTCTTTCATAGCAATTGCTGAATGCGGTTACCTCTGCAAATTTTTGAAGTTTACCTTTCTTTCCCACAGTACAAATTTAATAGGCTTCTCGAATTACTTTTCCTGTATCTGTATCCGTTATTTTAGGGGTAAAATAAATTTTTTTTGGAGCATGATATTTGGGTAATTGCTGAGTAATAATTTGCATGAATTGGCTTTGATCAAAATCAGGTT
>JAHEGS010000136.1 GCA_024645005.1 Bacteroidota bacterium | reverse complement strand
CTTTGTTGCAGTCACCGAATAAGAATTCGAATACTTGCTGATAGGAGCAGTCACGTCAATACTCTGCAGACCAAGATCGCCGGCAAATAAGGTTGATGAAGCAAGCATTGAAATAATGAAAACTTTAATGAGTTTACCTTTGTTCATAATTAAATCATAAATAAGAATGATTCTCATTCTAAATGAGAATGATTCTCATTACAAGTAAAATATTTAATCCTATATATTGGTATAATCTGACCATGAAATCAGACCTCATTACCAGATTTATCATTAATAATTCCTCTATTCGAGGCAATATTATTCGTATAAAAAACAGCTTAGGTGAGTTAAAAAAATCATTAACTATTCCAGAACAACTAACATCCTCATTTAATGAAATCATTACGGTTTGTCCTATGCTAGCCGCAACACTAAAGTTCAAAGGAGGTTTAATTCTTCAAATACAGGGGAAAAAGTCCTTAAAACTAATCATCGCAGAGTCCGATAATGATTTTAAAATCCGTGGAACCATCAAACTATCAGAACATACAAATGAATCTTTTCGGGATTTGATTCAAGATGCAATTGTGGCTCTAACTGTAATTCACAAAGATCAAAAAACACCCTATCAGGGAATTATCGAAGTGGGGTCCGGTGAGATCAAGGCCATGATTGAGCATTACCTAACCCAATCCATGCAGATCAAAAGTAAAGTATTTTTTCACCAAACAAAAAATGAAAGTTTTGGCGTATTATTTCAAGAACTTCCTCATGAAAATGAAGAGCAAAAAGTAATTACAGAGTCCCTATGGAATGATATTGATCTTATAAATTCGAATGCTTTATCTGACGGACCTGAACAGTTTTTAAAAAATATTTTTACTCAAAATGATGTACAAATATTTGAGGAACATGCCGTTCAGTATGAATGTTCATGCAATCAGGAGAAAATTTATAAAACGATCAGCTTAATCCAAGAAAATGAAATCTACTCCTCAATAAAAGATGATTGCATCGAGATGGTCTGCGAATATTGTCATAAAAAATATACCGTTACTAAAGAAGAGATTGATATTATTTTTAATAAAAATCAGCGCTTAAATTGATTCGAAAATTGGTAGCCAATTATTGATGCCGATACTGCCACATTAAGCGACTCCACACCATTCATCATCGGTAACGAAATTTTGTCATATCTAATACTTTGAAGGTTTGTTGAAATTCCTTGCCCTTCACTTCCTAAAATAAGTATTGTTTTAAGTGCAAAGTTGTAATCAAAAACATTTTGTCCATTCAAATCTGCTACAACAAAAGAAAAATCATGTGAGATAAGGCTATCGATATGAGTATTTTGGTATATTGGAAGCTGAAACTGAAAGCCTTGGCTCGCCCTAAGAGTTTTGGGTGACCAAGGGTCAGCACATTGTTCTGATAAAAAAATTCCTTTATGTCCTAGGGCCTGTGAGGTTCTTAAGATGGTTCCAAGATTTCCTGGATCCTGTACCCTATCCAAAAAAAGATACATGCCATCATCAAAATGATTTGGGTATGCAGCACATTCAGGAATCTCAATTAACGCCAGAATTCCAGTTGGTGTTTTTAATTCAGATATATTATTAAAAAAATTATCGGGCAGGATATAAATTTTCTCTTGCCATTCCTCTTTATAATATTCGGGCCAATTTTTATTAAATGATTCGGAACAAAATAATGCTAAAAAATCATTTTTTCCATCAAGATAAGCTTCTACTAAATGCGGTCCCTCAATAATTGTCAAATTATTTTCCTGCCTATATGACCTATTCAATTGAATTTTTCTTAACTGCTTTAAGCGGATATTATCTTTAGAAGTTATAAATTGCATATATTTTAATACTAGTAATTAATATTTTTTACCTCAAAACCCATGTCTTTAAAAAAGTTTAAAACACCTGAAAAGCCAGCCAAGTGTGATGCTCCAATTGCTACAAAAACATTATCTTTTTTCATTGCCTCATATATTTGTTGATTAAAAATATGATTTCGGTCGACTAGGATTTTTTGTTTGATTTTATTCCATAAAATGTCAGTCATGATTTCAGATGTCATAGATTCATTCATATTCATAATATGATCTAAGTCACCATCCATGTACACCCGAATCAACTTTTCATAATTTTCTTCTTTAACTTCCATCGGTCTCATTAATGAATTCTTTAGTAACAAAATTTGTTCTTCGTCAGTTAAAAAATCCAATGCGGAAAAATGATCACTTGTAGGCATCAGTCCTCTGGTAGGAATTCCAGAATCTTCAGCATATCTTTTTAATAAATTATCTTGATTAAATGGCGTTGCAGGTCTGGGTGAGTCTAATATAAATGCCAACAACCATGGCTTCATTGAAGCAATCCGATCAAAAAACATCACATGATAATCTGATAACTTTTTCAAGCTATCTAACTCATCCTCACTGAGCTGATCAATAAAATTAATATTGGATTGAATATGCTTTGGATCTGAGAGTTCATCGGTCTCCATTAAAAATAGGCTTGAGTTTTTGATAGATGTTAATAAATTTGCATTAAACGATGTAATTCTGCTGTCATCAGAATGAAAGGTGCCAAAAATAAAATGTGTTCTTCCTTCATGATCAGTCAGTTCATATAAAGTTGTATTAGCAAAAACTTGATTGCTAAAAAACCAACAAAGCGCTATTAGGAGTTTGAGTAATACATTAATGTGATTCATTCATTTATTATAAACAGCATGGAGAAGAAAATTTTATTAATTAGAGAACCATCTGATTTTTGCAAGATTGATTTTACCAACATTCCAGACGATGGCCTGGTTGGTATTTCTGAGGATTTGGATGTTAATCTTATTCTATCGTCTTATAAATATGGAATTTTTCCTTGGTTTAACCAAAGTGAGCCTATCCTCTGGTGGTCACCAAACCCTCGACAGGTGTTATTTATTGAAAAGTACAAACCATCTAAAACATTGCTTAAAGAAATAAAGAAAAATAAATTTATATTTCATATTAATAAAAATTTTTCGGCTGTTATTCATGCTTGTAAAAATATGCAAAGAAATCAAACAGGGACTTGGATAGACTCAAGAATCATCGCCAGCTATACAAAGCTTCATCAAATGGGATATACCCATTCTTTTGAGGTTTATAATTTGGAGAATGCTTTAGTTGGTGGGATATATGGAATGCTCACCAAAACTGCGTTTTTTGGAGAATCAATGTTTCATCTTGAAAATAATGCATCTAAAGT
>JAHEGS010000131.1 GCA_024645005.1 Bacteroidota bacterium | reverse complement strand
GCAAATGGTTGGATTACTGTTCCAGCAAAAATGAAGCTACCTAAAGGCCAGCAAGAAAGAGATATGCTAGCAAGAGAACTTTTGATTAAGTTCCAGATGTCCTCAAGTCATCCTTTAGTTGCACTAAAGAAAACTTACGTTAAAGGAGATAACTTTAAGCTTAACGAATAATTATAAGAAAATATTTATTTTAAAAGGCGGCTATTTTTAGTCGCCTTTTTTTTATTCAGAAATTCTAATAAGTTTAGACTTTTTCCAATTAGGAATAAATTTTACTACATCTATGTCTTTATTAAGACCGGGGTTAAAATTTAAATTATGCCAAAAAACATTTTCCCAAGCATTTTCATCTTCATCTAAAATAAAAGGCGTGCACTCTATTCGATAATTAGTAGAGAGGTGAACGAAGTCTAAGATACACTTACTTTTTTTTACTATTTTTGAGATAAATTTATTTTTTTTGGGAAATGTAGCAAACAAAGCATCGCTAAACTTATGTTTATCCAAAAAGAACTCAGATGACAAAAACTTATTAATCTTGTCGTATCTTTCAGCAGGATCATATGTTTTTTTAAAGTTATACTCAAAGAGTCTTGTTGTTTCCTCACAATCATTTTCTACAAGTACAACAATAATTTGAGCGTACTCGTCACCTTTATCATCTAATAAATAAGGCGTCATGGAGGTGTTTGGTCTTCCTCCCTGAGTTCTAAAAGCATTCATTCTTGACTGACATTGCCAATCAAGAAATTTTTCTTGTAATACTTCTGGTGATAAATCTACTAGCAATCTAATGAGTTATTTCTTTCCCAGGAACTGAGATATTTATTATAAGATGACCATTCGTGATTTTTTAACTTTACATAGCTATCGATGAACCCATCACCAAATCCCTCACGGATAATTTTCGATTTATCTAAATCTCTAATTGCATCTAATAAGTTCAATGGCAATTTCTTAACTTTTCCAGCTTTGTGTCCTTCGGTGTACATATTAATGTCTAGTCTTTTTCCAGGGTCTCTTTTGTTATTTAATCCATCAAGGCCAAGTAAAAGAATCGCTGCTTGAAGAAGATAGGGGTTAGTTGCGCCATCCATAAGTCTTAGCTCAAACCTTCCTTTGCCAGGAACTCTAACCATATGAGTTCTGTTATTTCCTGCCCACGTGATTGAGCTAGGAGACCACGTAGCACCTGATGTTGTCACAGAACCATTAATTCTTTTATAAGAGTTCACTGTTGGGTTGAAAATAGCTGCCATTTTGTCGGCACTTTCCATAATTCCACCTAAAAAATTATATCCAGTTTTTGAAAGCCCTAATTCATCTTTGGTATCGAGAAACATGTTTTTCTTTCCTGATTTATCCCATATTGAAATATGACAGTGACAGCCGTTACCCGTTAAATTGGTAAACGGTTTAGGCATAAAGGTTGCACGAAGACCATGTTTTTCAGCAATGGTTTTAGTCATAAATTTAAAAAAAGCATGGCGATCTGCGGTGACTAAACAGTTTGTAAAATCCCAATTCATTTCAAATTGTCCATTGGCATCCTCATGATCATTTTGGTAAGGCTTCCAACCCAATGCGATCATTGAGTCACAAATTTCAGTAATTACATCGTACCGTCTCATTAGTGCAGAAGAGTCATAGCAGGGTTTTTCTTGTGTATCTCTGTCATCAGAAAGAGCGGTCCCGTCTTGATTGACGAGGAAAAATTCACACTCAACACCTGACTTCATATAAAGACCCTTCTTGGATGCTTTTTCAATCTGTCTTTTTAAAGCAATTCTTGGTGAGGCCTCGACAGGCTTTCCATCCATATAAAGATCTGAAGCAACCCAAGCTATTTCTTTGTTCCATGGTAGTTGAATAACGCTATCGCCATCAGGCATCCCAAACATATCGGAGTCAGCAGGGGACATATCTAGCCAAGTTGCAAATCCCGCAAAGCCAGCACCTTCAGATTGAATTTCATCGATGGCAGTAGCCGGAACTAACTTTGATCTTAAGACCCCAAAAAGATCGACAAAACTGACAAAGAAATATTTAACGCCATTTTTTTTGGCAAATTGATGAAGGTTGACTGACATTTTTAAACTCCTCTTATATAAATATGCAAATCTTGCATATACGAAAAAAACACTGATTTAATTAGGTTTTTTTATAATTTTCACTCTTGATAGTTATTATAATTAAGTAATTAACAAAGTAAAATGCTTTAAGAGGATTAGGAGTGATTCTTAGTCTTTTTATTTTTATAAAAATAAATTTAAGGAGGACATTTAATAATGACACTTGAAGAACTAGAAGTGTTTGTGATGACGCAGGCCAACGTTGGTATGGAAGCATACTACTGGTGGTGTACTGCGTTGATGATCACAATTCACGTCGGTTTCTTAATGTACGAGGTTGGAGCTTCGCGTTTTAAAAATGCAGTTTCATCGGGTGTTAAGAACCTTTTAGCTTTTGCCTTCATGATACCAACTTTTTGGTTATTCGGATGGTATATCTATTTAGCCTTCCCAGGTGGTTTTAGCCCTATTGATTTAGAGGGATATGGAACACCTTGGAATGTATCAATGGGCCCAATGTTAAGTGACCAGGCAACTGGTGTTTTCTGGGCTGCATTTACACTTTTTGCTTGTACTACTGCATCAGTTTTCTCAGGGGCTGTAATTGAGAGAATAAGAATTAGTGCTTTTGTATTTTTAGCAACCGTACTTGGTTCTGTTGCTTGGATCTTAGGTGCTGCTTGGGGATGGCATCCTGATGGATGGCTTGTAACTCAATTTGGATATCACGATGTTGCTGCTGCTGGTGTTGTACACATGATTGCAGGTTGGTTTGCATTTGGTGTTGTTCTAAATTTAGGACCAAGAGTAGGAAGATACAACAAAGATGGATCAATGAATGAACTTGAAGGTCATGACCTTAGGTTCTCATTTATTGGTTTGTTAATGATCATTGTCGGTTTCTTTGGTTTCTTAGGTGGTTGTTTAATTTGGGCAGGTGCTGATTTTGGCGGTTGGGTGAACATTTACGGTGCTCCAGCTACATTATCTTCATTTGTATTCAATACACTTATGGGCTTAGCAGGCGGTATGATCGGTGCTTTCTGGATGAGTAAGGGTAATCCTTTCTGGATGATGTCTGGTGGTCTTGCCGGTATCTTCTCCTGTGCATCAGGTCTTGATGTATGGTATCCAGGTTTAGCCTTTGTATTAGGCTTTGTAGGTGGTGTAATTATCATTCCTGCAA
>JAHEGS010000126.1 GCA_024645005.1 Bacteroidota bacterium | reverse complement strand
GCAACTTCAGTTTTGTCGAGGTAAAATACATTTATTTCTGCAAGCCTAAAAATACTTTGAGCTGTTTTGTAGCTAACGCCCTCCTGATCGATGAACTTTTGAATTTTTGTGGTGAGCTCATTAATTTTTTCTTTGTTTGGGTTGATATCTAATGTGGTTTGAACATAAAGGGTGTTTATCAGTCCGTTCCGACCATCGATGTAATATCGATTTGATTCTCCTAAACTAACCACATACGAGAAAGCATCCTCAGCAACAGTAAACGCCTTGTTTTGGACACACAAGTGAGCAAAACCTAACACCCTTTTTCCACCTGCAGCCTCTAGACGATCAACAGATATAATTTGCCTTAAGGCTAAGTAAAATTGTTTTTGTTGAACACAACATTCAATATACAACAAGCTCAAAACAACACTGTTTGGCTTTTTTTGAAGATAAGACAGGGTTTTGTTTTGTAAATAAGATGTGCTTAGAGAGTCATCAAATACGACATCCAAATTTTGAACAACATACGAATATTTTTCAGGGTCTTCGGTAATAAGGTGTATAGAAAAATTGGCCAACTCTTTTGTTTTTAGACCAATGCGATAAGTGTATATTAGGTCAATATAAAACGCCGAGGTTCCATATTTTTTTATACCCACATCATAAGCTTTAATGGCCTCATCTAAGTAGCCCCTTCTCCTAAACCCATTTACTAAAGACTTGATTTCATAAATACTTGACGAAGTTGATTTGATCGCTTTGTTAAAATAATTTTCCGCTTTTTCGCTTTTATTGAAACGATCATAAACCATTCCTAAATCAACACGCAAACCAATATTTTCTGGGTTTTTTTTTAAATGAGTCTCAACAAGCCTTTCTGCGTCTTTTCCCTTTTTCAATGCAATTAGCGTGTTTAGATAATATTCGTAAACGAGAGCAGAACGCGATCTTTGCTTGTACAGCTTTTTAAAAAGACTTTCTGCTTTTTCAAATTCATTGCTTTCGTAAAACTGAATAGCCAAACGCTCATCAACGGTTTGTGACGACGACCAAAAACCACAGAACAACAAAATCAAATAAAGAAAGATTCTCATTTTAACACAACAAAGATAACGCTACAACCAACGGTAACTAATAGCTACAACGCAAAAACAAAACCACATTGCATATAATTTCAAAATAACGAGCAAAAACAATCAAATTTAGATTGTATGACCCATTGTGTTACCTTTGTACCGCAAATAACAAATCTATTATTTGCAAATGTCTCAATTTACCGAATCTAAAATATCACATCGAGGTTTAACTTTTGACGATGTGCTTGTTTTACCCAAGTACTCAGAAGTGTTACCAAGAGACACCAACACTAAAACCAGACTAACAAAAGGCCTTGAAATAAACATCCCGATTGTTAGTGCTGCCATGGATACCGTTACCGAGGCGCGCCTTGCAATTGCAATATCCAGAGAAGGTGGAATAGGAATCATTCACAAAAACATGAGCATTGAAAGTCAAGCGATGCAAGTAAAAAAAGTCAAGCGATCCGAAAGTGGAATGATCAAAGACCCAATCACATTATCTAAAATCAACACGCTTGGCGAAGCTCTTAGTGTGATGAAAGAAAACAGAATTGGAGGTATCCCGATAACCGATGAAACCAACACCCTGATTGGAATAATTACCAACAGAGACTTGCGTTTTCAAAGAGACTTAAACACCCTCATCGGAGATGTTATGACAACAGAGGGGCTAATTACTGCAGTGTCTGGAACAGACTTAAAAGAAGCAGAACAAATCTTACAGCAATATAAGATAGAAAAACTACCTGTTGTTGATTCTGATCAAAAGTTGCTAGGCCTTATTACGTTTAAAGATATTCAAAAAGTAAAAAACCACCCACAAGCATGCAAGGACAGCTTTGGAAGGTTGATGGTTGGTGCAGCGGTTGGTGTGACAGCCGATACAATGGAACGCGTTTCGGCTTTGGTTGAGCAAGATGTTGATGTTATAGCTATTGATACAGCTCACGGTCACTCAAAAGGTGTTGTTAAAGAGCTAAAGAAGGTAAAAGCTAAATTTCCAAACCTTCAAGTAATCGTTGGAAATGTTGCAACATCAGAAGCTGCTAAGTATTTAGCAGACAATGGTGCCGATGCTGTTAAAGTAGGTGTGGGCCCGGGGTCAATCTGTACAACTCGGATAATTGCAGGAATAGGAGCACCACAATTGAGTGCGATAATGGAATGCTCTAAAGCACTTGAAGGAACAGGTGTTCCGGTAATAGCAGATGGAGGAATTCGGTATAGTGGCGATTTAGTGAAAGCCATAGTTGCAGGAGCTGACACCATTATGGCTGGCAGTTTGTTTGCTGGAACCGAAGAAGCCCCGGGTGAGGTGTCTTTTTACGACGGAAGAAAGGTAAAATCCTATCGTGGCATGGGAAGTATAGAGGCAATGAAAAAGGGCTCAACCGACCGATATTTTCAAGACGCAGAAGCCGAAATCGGCAAGCTTGTCCCAGAGGGAATTGTGGGAACAGTTGCCTACAAAGGAAGTTTGTCAGAAGTGGTGTATCAATACATAGGAGGTTTAAGAGCGGGCATGGGCTACACAGGATCATCTACCATTCCGGATTTAAAAAACGCTAAATTTACACACATAACAGGTTCAGGAATAAGAGAAAGCCACCCTCACGACATCACAATTACTAAAGAGGCACCAAATTATAGTAGGTAGTATCTAGTCTGAGCTTTCTACAACAGCCAACAAACCAGAGCCATATGTTATTCTGACTAAACCTGTGTTTTTTACCACATTGCTAGTTCCGCTTCTTCCCCCCAACTTAAGTGTTTCGTTATTGAGAGGGTATTTAAGGTTTGTGGTAGTTATTTCTTTACACAAGGGTATGGGGATTAATGAAATAGAGTCACTCTTTTTATAAATTTTTGAAAAATCGTTTGGAACCAAAAAAAGTTTTGAGTGATCGTCATAGATGACAATATTGCAATTGGGGTATTTTGCCAAGGTCGCTACATTATTAATGGTGTGATCAATTCTTTTTCCAGTGGCCCACACTACATTGATGGTTTTATATCCCTTTGCGACAAGGTAATCAATTGCTTTTTCAAAGTCAGTGTTTTCTTGGCCGTTCATTTGAACAAAATGGGTTTTGTCGCTACGATTAATTTCACCGAGACTATCCAAGTCTCCAATTACGACATCTGCAAAAACCCCTAGTTCAAAAAGACGATTGTATGCCCCGTCTAAAGCAACAACAAAAGGAC
>JAHEGS010000178.1 GCA_024645005.1 Bacteroidota bacterium | reverse complement strand
TTTGCTGACCAATAATCATCACATTGATGTTGTCAATCTGGGCTAAACCACCCACCATAGCCTTGTCATCACCAACATTACGGTCTCCGTGTAATTCAACAAAATTTTTGGTGATTGAACAGATATAATCCAGGGTATATGGTCTATCTGCATGACGAGAAATCTGAACCTTCTGCCATCCCGTGAGGTCTTTGTAAAGATTCTTTTTCTCGTTGTTAATTTTTTTCACTAGTTGAGCAACAGTGTCACTCATGTCTACCTTACCTTTTTCGTGGGTTTCTTGAGCTTTTTCAAGCTGTTCATACAACTCCTCTAAAGGCTTTTCAAAATCTAATAATACAGGCATCTAATTGATTTGATAAACAAATGTATAAATCTAATTGGAATAGAATGAAATAAATATGAACAGAAATTCTTATGTATAGAATGAATAATGACTGAGCTTGTTTAAAGCAAAAAACCCAACTCACTAGCGAGTTGGGTTTTGCGGACTGGACGGGACTCGAACCCGCGACCCCCTGCGTGACAGGCAGGTATTCTAACCAACTGAACTACCAATCCTTAAAGGTGTGCAAATATAACACAACTGAAATATTACAAATGCTTTTCTAAAATATTTTTCAACCTAGGCAAACCACCTCATTATCAATGAGTTGATATCTATCCATACCTTCTTCACAAGTAGTAAACCCTTGATCATCAAATTTCAACTGATGACCATGTTTACTTACCCAACCTATTTGTCTACTTGGATTACCTACTACCAATGCAAAAGCGGGCACATCTTTAGTAACAACAGCTCCAGCACCAATTAGACAATATTCTCCTAAATCATTGCCACAAACTATAGTTGCATTAGCACCAATGCTTGCTCCTCTTTTAACAGTTGTTAGCTGATACTGATCCCTCCTTACTACAGCACTTCGAGGATTTATGACATTAGTGAAAACCATACTAGGGCCCAAAAAAACATCATCTTCACATACAACACCAGTATATACGCTTACATTGTTTTGAACCTTCACATTATTACCTAAAACGACTTTTGGGCTAATCACTACATTTTGGCCAATATTGCAATTTTGACCAATAATACTATCCATCATGATATGACTAAAATGCCATATTTTAGTTCCAGAACCAATTGTTGCTCCTTCGTCTATTACTGATGATTCATGAACAAAAAAATCCATTAATTAAATTCCTTTGGATGTGCGTATTTATATAAATCTTCTTCTGGTAGATTTTTAAAATACTCATATGTTAGCTTTAGGCCTTCTTTTCTAGTCACTTCAGGCTTCCAGTCAAGTATTTCTTTGGCTTTTGTAATATCGGGTTTTCGCTGTTTTGGGTCGTCTTTCGGCAAATCCTTAAACACCAACTTTTGATCGGTTCCTGTTAACTCAACAATTTCTTTAGCAAAATCAAGAATACTTATCTCATCTGGATTACCAATATTCACTGGATATACATAATCACTATGAAGAAGACGATAAATGCCTTCTACTAAATCAGAAACATAACAAAAGCTTCTTGTTTGGCTTCCATCACCAAAAATCGTGATATCCTCTCCTCTGAGAGCTTGTCCAATAAACGCAGGTAATGCCCTACCATCATTTAATCTCATCCGAGGTCCATATGTGTTAAATATTCTGACAATTCTAGTCTCTACTTGGTGATAAGTATGATAGGCCATGGTCATCGCCTCCTGAAAGCGTTTTGCCTCATCATATACTCCTCGAGGCCCGACTGGGTTCACATTTCCCCAATATTCCTCAGGTTGAGGATGGACATTAGGATCTCCATATACTTCACTGGTTGATGCAATGAGCATTTTCGCTCCTTTGGCCAATGCTAAACCCAAACAATTATGTGTACCCAAACTTCCCACTTTAAGTGTTGGAATTGGTATTTTGAGGTAGTCTATTGGACTTGCAGGTGATGCAAAATGTAAAATATAATCTAGTTTTCCTGGAACATGTATATACTTGGAAACATCATGGTGGTAAAAATGAAAATTTGCCAAAGGCATCAGGTGTTCGATATTCTTCATATCACCCGTAATAAGGTTATCCATCGCAATTACCTCATACCCCTCATTTATAAATCGGTCACATAAATGTGATCCCAAAAATCCAGCTCCTCCAGTTATTAAAATTCTTTTCATTATTTATTTTGAACCAATACAATGATACTCATAACCAAGCTCACTCATTTCATTCTTATCGTAAATATTTCTACCATCGAAGATAATTTTGTTCTTCATCAGAGAAGAAATTTTATAAAAATCAGGCACTTTAAATTCAGCCCACTCCGTAACAACTAATAAAGCATCTGCATGATTTAATGCCTCATACGGTTCGCTAACATAGGTTATTTTTTCGCCCAGTATGCGTTGAGCCTCATGGCTAGCTACCGGATCATAGGCCACCACTTTACCTCCAGCAGACAAAATTTTATCAATCAGAACCAATGATGGTGCCTCACGCATATCATCCGTATTAGGCTTAAATGACAGACCCCACATGCCAAATGTCTTACCGGTTAAATCTTCTCCCATAGATGAGGTCAATTTTGAAAACAATATCGATTTCTGGTCATCATTTACATCTTCTACCGATTCTAGAATACGCATCTGATAATCGTTTTCTCTTGCTGTTTTGATCAACGCTTTCACATCTTTTGGGAAACAGCTTCCTCCATATCCTATCCCTGAGTACAAAAATTTACTTCCAATTCTTGGATCACTCCCTATTCCTTTTCTAACCGAGTTAACATCGGCTCCCATACGCTCACACAAATTGGCAATATCATTCATAAAGCTAATTCGTGTTGCCAACATTGCATTGGCAGCATATTTGGTCATTTCTGCAGATGGAATATCCATGAAAACAAGCGGATGTCCATTCATTATAAATGGTTTGTATAGCTTATTCATAATCGTTTGTGCTCGATCACTGTCCACACCAACCACAATACGATCAGGTTTCATGAAATCATTTATAGCAGCACCTTCTTTTAAAAATTCAGGATTACTAGCAATATCAAAACTGATGTTTTCTCCACGCTTGTCCAATGCTTCTTGAACAGCATGTCTAACTTTTTCTGCAGTACCTACTGGCACAGTACTCTTCGTAACCACAACGCCATAATTATTCATATGCTGTCCTATTTCACTAGCTACAGCCAAAACATACTTTAAATCTGCACTACCATCTTCGTCTGGAGGAGTACCGACTGCAATAAATGCAACATCCGAGTCTTTGATACTTTCTTTGAGTGAAGTACTAAAATTGAGCTTACCCTTTTCATAGTTTTTAACAACCAAGGTCTCAAGGCCAGGTTCGTAAATGGGCAT
>JAHEGS010000025.1:10328-17291 GCA_024645005.1 Bacteroidota bacterium | reverse complement strand
ATTCGCTCAAACATTTTTAGAAGCAGGTAATGCTTATAGAAGTATTCAGGAGTTTAGTCCTTTTGATGTTAGGAGAGCTGCTGGTGTTGGTGTGCGTTTATTCTTACCCATGTTTGGACTTCTGGGCGTAGACTATGCTTGGGCCTTAGATGCTGGTGTCTTTGACGAGCCCTCTCAATTTCACTTTTTTATAGGTCAGCAGTTTTAAGAGGTTCTATCTTCTGATTAAAGAAGGAAACCAGAATATGTGCGGATTTTTGATTAGTAGCCAGAGGGACATTATGAACATCACATAATCGCAATAACATAGAAATGTCAACGTCGTGTGGGTGCTTATCCAATGGGTCTCTAAAAAAGATGATGGCGTCCATTTCTCCTCGTGTTACCATAGCACCAATCTCTGCATCTCCACCAAGTGGTCCAGATGCAACTCGTTGAATGTGATCCACGCCAGCATCCATGATCATTTTACCTGTGGTACCAGTGGCTATCAAGGTTAATTCTTTTTGCTTGAAAAATTCCAATCGTTGAAGTACAAATGAGACTAAATCAGCTTTTTTGCCGTCATGGGCAATTAATGCAATATTCATGGGTTATGCTATAAATTCTTTAAGGTATTCTGTTTTTAGGTGTGATGCAATTTTGTAGCGTTCGTCCTTCGTATCTTGGTATAAAGCATCAAGGGTTTCATACACATGATCCAACCCAATTTCTTGACTCCATTCAAAAGGTCCTTTTGGGTATGCTGTGCCCAGCTTCATTCCTAAATCGATGTCTTCTTTACTCGCTGTTCCTTCCTGAACCGTATAATAAGCCTCATTGATTATCATACAGATAATTCTTGGAGTTACAAGTCCAACTCGACTTTTTACAAAACGTGATTTTAAATTGAGTTGATCAAAAAATGTGGTTGCAATTACTTCATCCTGTTGGTTGATAGCACAACATTCCAAAACATCTCGATTGATAAAAGTAGGTAGGGTATTCATTCCGATAATGGTACATGATGGATTGCTACCTAGTTCTGCATAAAGTTCTTCAAGCTGTATTTTAACAGACCCCACAATAATCAGTTTATCTTTTATTTGATGATATGTTTGTATTTGTTCGGGGCTGTCGTCAAAATCAAGGTCAAATATGATATCATACGTATCAATTTCACTAATTTTGAATGGAATTAATGAATGTTCAGAAATGAGGTTTTTCAGTTCTTCAACTTGATTTAATTGACCTTTAACTGCAATTTTCATTAGAAGCAAATGTAGACTACAATTATAAGAACATGAAAAAAATAATAAACACATCAAATGCACCAGTGGCCATTGGGCCATATAGTCAAGCAATTTTAGCCAATGACACCCTTTATTGTAGTGGGCAAATTGCATTAGACCCATTCAGTGGAGAATTGGTGTTATCCTCCATTGAGGAAGAGACCGAGCAGGTGATGAAAAACATAGAATCGGTTTTAACTGCTGCAAAAATGAAATTTGAACATGTGGTGAAATGCAGCATATTCATGTCGTCTATGGAACACTACGACGAAATCAATGAGGTCTATGCCCGTTATTTTACAAATAATCCACCAGCTAGAGAAGCGGTAGCTGTGAAAACATTACCCAAAAGTGTGAATGTAGAAATAAGTGTGGTGGCTTGTAAGTAGGGAGATAAAAAAAGCCCCAATTTGATGGGGCTCTGTGGTGTGGGGCGGGATCGAACCGCCGACACAAGGATTTTCAGTCCTTTGCTCTACCAACTGAGCTACCGCACCTACTTTTATGAAAACCTTTGTTTGAATTGGAATTCCTACAAAAGCGGCTGCAAAAATAAGAGGAATGTTTTAATATGGAAACTATTTGTGTTGTAGATATTTAAAATAAATCTAACTCATCATTTATTCTATTTTTGAACCTCATCAAGATGCAGTATATCGAACAATTCATATTTGTCATTGTACTTGGGGTTGCCCTATACTTTTTTATCAAAAAGATAAAACAAATTCGAAGAAATATCTTTCTTGGGAAAGATGAAACCATAAATGATCAAAAAGCTCGACGTTGGAAAATCATGACTAAGGTTGCCTTAGGTCAGAGCAAAATGGTTGTAAGACCTGTTGCCGGTTTTTTTCATATCCTGATTTACATTGGATTTATCTTAATCAATATTGAAGTATTAGAAATCCTGATTGATGGGGTTGCGGGGACTCATCGTTCATTATCCTTTCTTGGGTCAGTTTACGATACAGCCATTGGATTTTTCGAGATTCTTGCTGTACTTGTATTTATCGCCTGCATCGTTTTTTTAGCTCGAAGGTTTATTGTTAAAATACCTCGATTCCATTCTCCAGAAATGAAAGGATGGGCAACTCAAGATGCTACATATATTCTACTCATTGAAATTGTTTTAATGGTTGCTTTATTGAAAATGAATGCGGTAGATCAATTATTGCAATCTAGAGTAGCAGATCACTATGTAGCGGCTGGTAGCTTTCCAGTTTCACAGTATTTGACAGGATTTTTCACCCACTATGATACATCTACATTGATTGTTTTTGAGCGAATTTTTTGGTGGTTTCACATACTCGGAATCCTCTTTTTTCTCAATTATGTGCCATATAGTAAGCATTTGCATATTTTTCTTGCGTTTCCTAATACGTGGTATAGTCGATTGTCACCAGCAGGTGAGTTTCAAAATATGCCTGAGATTACCAATGAGGTCAATATGATGCTCGACCCATCCAAGGCTGATCCCAATATGCCACCTCCCGAAAAATTTGGAGTGAATGATGTGACTGATTTGAGTTGGAAAAATCTGTTGGATGCATATTCATGCACAGAATGCGGAAGGTGCACAAGTTCATGTCCAGCTAATATCACGGGTAAGAAATTAAGCCCTAGAAAGATCATGATGGATACACGTGATCGAGTAGAAGAGTTGGGCAAGGCAAAAGATAAAAATGGGTCGGATTATCATGATGGGAAATCACTGCATGATTTAATTTCACAAGAAGAATTACTAGCCTGCACTACATGCAATGCCTGTGTAGAAGCTTGTCCGATAAATATCAATCCTGTTGAAATTATTTTCGGAATGCGACAATACCAAACACTTGAAAAATCGGCTATGCCGTCAGAATGGGCAATGATGAATAGCAATATTGAGAATAACCAAGCACCTTGGCAATTTTCACCGACAGATCGAGCCAATTGGTCTAAAGAAATTTAAAAAAGATTATTCTATGAACGAACAAATTCATGTACCTACAGTAGCAGAACTTATCGCCAAGGGTGAAAAACCTGACGTGCTTTTTTGGGTAGGATGTGCAGGGAGTTTTGACGAAAGAGCTCAAAAGGTGACGAAAGCTTTTGTGAAAATACTCCATCACGTAGGATTGAAGTATGCCATACTTGGAACAGAAGAAAGCTGCACTGGTGATCCTGCCAAACGTGCAGGGAATGAGTTTCTATTTCAAATGCAGGCAATGGCAAATATTGCCACGCTGAATGCCTATGAAATTTCAAAAATCGTAACTACGTGTCCGCATTGTTTCAATACCTTAAAAAATGAATATCCAAGTTTGGGTGGGAACTACGATGTGATTCATCATACTCAATTGCTACAAGAGTTGATTGATGAAGGGAAATTAACTTTTGGGAAGGAATCATTTAAAGGTAGAAAAATCACCTATCATGATAGCTGTTATTTAGGTCGAGCAAATGGGGTGTATGATGCACCACGAAAAATCCTCGAAGCCTTGGATGCGGAATTGGTAGAGATGAAACGTTGTCGGAAAAATGGATTGTGTTGTGGTGCTGGAGGTGCTCAAATGTTTAAGGATGCAGAACAAGGGAATAAAGAGATTAACATCGAACGAACAGAGGAAGCTATTGAAACAGGAGCAGAAATTATTTCTGCAAACTGTCCGTTTTGTACCACTATGATAAGAGACGGGGTAAAACACGCAGAAAAAGAAGATAAGGTTGAAGTGCTCGATCTAGCGGAGCTAGTTGCTCAAGCAAAAGAACTATAATTTTTTCGGGGATGAAGTTGAAATTGTACATCATTCCATTTTTCTTTTTTATACTAAATATTTTATTTCGTTGGGTCGCTATTGAGTTTAATAGCCTTGCAGGTGATGAACCTTTCAGTGTCTATTATGCTCAAATGGATATCACAGATATCATTAGACACTTAAAGTCGGGGAATAACCCGCCGTTGTACGAAATTTTTCTCCATTATTGGATTCATTGGTTTGGAATTGGGGAAGTTGCTGTCCGAATTCCGTCGCTAATTTTTACGGCATTAACAGCTAGTTATATTTATAAATTGGGTAATGAATTTTTTTCAAAGGCAGTGGGAATTACTTCAGCTTTTATATTCACACTATCTAATTATGCTACTTTATTTTCTCATGAAGCTCGCGTATATGCCTTTTTTGGATTGCTGACGGTTCTATCTTTTTATTATTTCTTACGATGGTTAAATAATCAATCTTCCAAAAGGGATTGGGTTGCTCTATCGCTCATTTATGCTCTTCTGATGTATTCGCATTATTTCGGGATAATGGCTGTTGGTTTGCAATTAGGTTTGGGGATTATCATGAAAATTAACGATTTAAAGAGTTTAAAAAAGTATGGATTAATTGTATTAGGAAGTGTAGCCCTGTTTTCACCATATCTCTATATTGTGTTTGTCCGAATGTTTGATAGCTTAGAATCAGGAACCTGGTTAACCCCTCCCGATGGATGGGCATCAATGTCATATATATTGAACTTATTTCTAAACTCACAAAACTTAGTCAAGTGCTTTATCACGTTGATGATTTTATCGTTACTACTATGGGGATTCAGAAACAGGGTCATATCAAAAAATACCGTGGTTGTTTTATGTTGGTTTTTCGTTCCCTTTTTTGGGATGTTTTTTATTTCGTATTCATTTCCCATGTTTCATGATCGCTATTTGATGCATGCATTTGTGGGGTTTGTTTTGTTTGTAGGAATAGTTACTACCTCAATTTTTAAAAGTGATTGGTTGAATGGGATTGTTGCTTTAATTTTTTTAGGATTCTTATTCATTGGAGTGGCTCGAAATATAGATAATGGAAGACATACTAAATCTGCTGTAGACTACGTCCAATCTGAAAGAGATAGCGATACACGAATTATTTTATATCCTAAATTTAAAATATTAGGATACGCCTACTATTTCAATCGTGATCGATTTAAAAATTATGATCAAGAATATGGATTTTATAAAGTGGTTGAAGGGTTTAAAGAAGAAAATTTTTATGCAATCAATCAATATTCGGAGGCTAGAATTGATAGTTCTTGTCAGAAACTCATTTTTATGATGACAGATGCTGGTCCAAAGGATCAATTATTAGCTGATTTTAGTCAGGAATTTGAATTAGAGAAAACCGAACATTTCCCAGCTATTATTGACGTATATTCTTTCAAGAGAAAGTAGGGGTTCTACCGCAAAACAGAACACGATATTACTTCATATTTATCGTTGGACTTTATGGTTTTTACTGAATCGAACAACTTGACCAGGTGAGTTGTGTAATTGAGGTGCCTATTGGCTACAATGAGAAGTGTACCATTATTGGTCAAATGCTTTTTGGCATTTTTAAAGAGGTTCAAGGCAATTTCAATGGTATTTTCAAATTCAAAATGAAAGGGTGGGTTACACGTAATCAGATTAAACTTTTTACCTGTTTTGATTTTGATGTTTAAATCGTTTTTCCAATGGAAGTAGGTGTTTTCTTTAGACAGATTTAGCTTGGCAGAGCTAATGGCCAGAAAACTGTCATCCACAAGGTGAATGTTGCATTTTGTGTTTTGTGCCCTCATGTAAGCAGCAATTATTCCATTGCCACATGCGAGATCGAGGATTACATCATGGTCATTAATTTTTGGGATGGATTCGAGTAATAAGCGAGTGCCATAATCAATCTTCTTATCTGAAAACACACTAGGATATTGTTTAATAGTTAGTCCTAAATCATTTTTAATCTCATGAAAACCTAATTGATTATTGATGTCTTTTTTCGGTTGTTTCAGAATGAGTAGTCGAGCTTTCTTTTTTGCTTTGGTTTGCGATACATTGTCAAAATAGTATTCTGCCAAGGAAACCATATTTGGGGTGAAATTACGAGTCATGAACCCACATAATATGGTAGCGTCATTTTTTGAATAATGGTGAATACTTTTTAGGTAAAAATCAAACAAAGCAATTGATTTTGGGATTTTTAATAAACCGATATCTATTGGGTTATTCATTTTTAATGGGTTATCCCAACGAAGGTTTTCAAGTGGAATTTTATTGAGCTCAAAATTTTTTTTAGTGGCTTTGAGTTGAGAGTTAAGATGGATAACGGACAAAGGTTGACATTTATTCAATGCACATGTCAATGCACCATGACTGTCGTGGTAGATGGAAACTTGTTTTGATTCCCATTCAAATTGTTCAATTTCAGAGAGAATGAATTCATCTACAGCACTCCAAGCCCTTAATGATCTATTTTTGGTTTTAGGATAGCGTTCTAGATTCCACTTTTTTTGATTAAACTCCATGCAATTCTGATGCATGCAAATCTAATGGTAAAACATTTTCTTGATTACGATTGCTTGGTGAAATCTAATATGATTTCCTCTTTTTCATTCATATTCACTATGATTTTATGCCATTCTTTATTTTGATTTCTTTTGCTGTAAATGAGTTTGCCTTTTTTAAACTTAAGTATGGTAATCAATTTGTCTTAGTCATTATAAAATTTACTTCTACCATGAAATATCCATTTTTTATAGCGATGACTTTTATTATTCCCCCTTAATTCAAATCTCTTCTTTTCAAACTTATCATCATCTGTATAATTATTGAATTTTAAGCGCGTGGCTTTGTCTGTCCATAGTAGTCTTGGGACTAGGTATAATTCTCCTAAATTGATATTCTTTTGATTAAAGT
>JAHEGS010000025.1:0-10228 GCA_024645005.1 Bacteroidota bacterium | reverse complement strand
TGATTAAAGTCACATCTTAAGTTGATTTTAATCATAAGCTGTTTGAAAAAAGGGGATTCAAGATGCTAATCGGATTTATTTAAATTTGTGCTATGCAATTGAAATCGATTATAGACTACCTTGAATCTGTTGCTCCTACTCAATATCAAGAAAGCTATGATAACAGCGGTTTGATAGTGGGAGAGAAATCGACAGAGGTTACCGGTATTATAGTGAGTCTAGATTGCACAGAAGAAACCATTCAAGAGGCAATTAGCGAAAAGTGTAATTTAATTGTGGCTCATCATCCGATCATATTTGGAGGAATGAAGCGGTTTAATAATGCAAATTATGTACAAAGAACTGTGCAGTTAGCCATCAAAAATGATATTGCTATTTACGCAATACATACCAATTTGGATAATGTATATAAGAATGGAGTCAACACCAAAATTGCAGAAAAATTAGGGCTAATCAATACGCGTATTCTTAGACCTAAAACCAATACGCTTTTAAAACTGATTACGTATTGTCCAGTAGATGATCAATCCAAAATATTAGAGGCTCTTTTTTCTGCAGGAGCGGGTCATATAGGAAATTATAGTGATTGCTCTTTTTCTACAAATGGTATAGGTACTTTTAAACCAGAAGGGGGTAGTAATCCTTCGGTTGGTTCTGTTGGGGAGCGGTCCAACGAACAAGAATCTAAAATTGAAGTAATAGTTTCTAATGATTTGCAAAATCAGGTGATAACCCAGTTAATGTCGGTTCATTCCTACGAAGAAGTGGCGTATGAGTGGTACCCCATTTTAAATTCAAATCAATTTGTTGGTGCGGGTATTGTTGGTGATCTTCCAAGTCCAATATCTAGCTCGGCATTTTTGAACTTACTCAAAAAAGAAATGAATTTAGAGGTCATTAAATATACCCCTATCTCCAAAAATATACAGCGGGTTTCGATTTGTGGTGGCTCAGGACAGTTTTTAATAGAGGATGCGAAACGCTCAAATTCAGACGCTTATGTTACATCTGACATTAAATATCACGAATTTTTTGATGCGGAAGATCAACTAATGTTATGCGATATTGGTCACTATGAGAGCGAAAAGTTTACCATTGATTTATTATATGATATTTTGAGGGAAAAATTTAGTACCTTTGCAATCCAAAAAACGAGGGTGGATACCAATCCAGTTAAATATTTTCAATAAAAATGGCAGTAAAAACAATAGCACAAAAACTCGAACAACTTTACAAACTTCAAACAATAGATACTCGATTAGATCAATTAAGAGCTATTCGTGGCGAGCTGCCTATGGAGGTTTCTGACTTGGACGATGAGCTTATTGGTTTAAATACGCGTTTGGCCAACTTTGAGACTGAAATTGAAACATTCAATACTCAAATTTTTGCAAATAGAGAGCAGATTAAAACTTCTACAGAGTTGATTAGAAAGTACAAAGGTCAGTTAGACAATGTAAAAAATAACCGTGAGTTTGATGCCCTTAATAAAGAAATTGAGATTCAAGATTTAACCATTCAATCTGCTGAAAAGAAGATAGGTGAGGCTGAGAAGTCAATCACACTCAAGCAGGAATTAATCACGGACGTTCAGTCAAATCTGGATGAAAGAGAAAAAGATCTTGAGACTAAGAAATCTGAGCTTAAAGAGATTATTGAAGAAACCCAAAAAGAAGAAGTTTCAATAAACGAAGAGCGAGAGAAAGCGACCAAAACAATTGATGCTAAACTATTTAAGGCATATGACCGCATTCGAAATAATTTTAGAAATGGAATTGCTGTAGCACCGATACTAAGAGGTGCATGTGGTGGATGTTTTGCAAAAGTTCCGCCTCAATTGCAGTCTGATATTAGACAGTCTAAAAAAATCGTAATTTGCGAGGCCTGCGGTCGTATTCAAATTGATGCTCGAATGGCAGGTATTGAAGACCATGTCGAAGAAGAATCACCTAAGCCAAGAAGAAGAGCTGTACGTAAGAAAAAATAACAGCTTGAGAGGCTTCGTCCTTTCTTTTTTTATATTCTTTTATTTTATAGGCTTTTCCTCCAATCACCATCGTTTCGATAGTTCTCTTTTGGTTATTCAAAGAGAGAATATCAATCTTCGTTTAGATTTAGCAAAAGAAAAATTACTCAAACAAAAGGCACTTGAACCTCAAAATAGTGCCATCGAATATTTGCTTCATTTTAATGCCTATCTCAAGTTGTTTGTGACTGAGGATGAGCGATATTATAAAGACTATATAACAGCTAAGAATAATGCTCTCGAACATTTTGATCAACTTTCAGATACCACACCTTTTAAAAAATTTGCTCAATCTGAAATTTATTTCTACTCAGCTACATTATTAGCTAGAAACGGGGAATTCTATAATTCTGCCTTGGAAATCAGAAAAGCGTGGAATTTGATTGAGGAAAATAGCCAATTATTCCCAACTTTTCTACCGAATAATAAGACTCGAGGCGTTCTAAAGATTTATTTGTCAACGATACCAGATAATTACGATTGGATTATTCGGATACTTGGGTTTGACGGAGATTTAAATCATGGTTTACGATTACTTCAAACATTGAGTAATCATCAATCTGACACATCCTATCTGGGGATTATTGCTCAAGAAGCCTCTTATTTGTATTCTTTCTCACTGCTCCATGCTGCCAAAAATCCAGCTAAATCATGGAGTGTGATGCTGAAGTGCACACAAGATTACAGAGAAAACCTGTTAAGTAATTATTTCAGGGGTTCTATGGCATTAAAACTAAATAAGAATTCGATTGCCTTGAAGACATTAATGAATAGACCTCATCACTTCACCTATGAGCCCTTTCATTTAATGTCCTATTATTTAGGTGTTTCCAAATTATATAAAACAGACTCATCTGCTGTATTAGAATTAAAATCGTTTATTCATAATTATAAAGGGGAGAGTTATTTGAAAAGTGCCTATGAAAAGTTGAGTTGGTTTTATGTAATCAATGGTGATGAGAATCAAGCGAGTTATTACAAAAAAAAGATTGCTTATGTGGGCAAGGCAATTAATAATGAGGATAAACAAGCATCACGCTACACTCAAAAAGTTAATCCACATCGCATAATTTTAAAATCTAGATTATTATATGATGGGGGTTATTACAATGAGGTCTATGATTTATTGAACAGTTTTAAGGTTAGGCAATTGACCTCATCAAATGAAAAGGCTGAATTTTGTTATCGAAAAGGGAGGGTGCTCCAAAAATTAGGTTTGATAGATAGAGCTTTAATTATGTATGAGGCTTGCTCATTATATGCTATTCAAAGTAAAGAATATTATGGGGCGTATGCATGTATTTATTTGGGTGATTATTATTCAAAAGAGGGGAGTAGTGATTTAGCAATAAAATTTTATACGCGATCGATGTCTTATTCTAAGAATCAAGAATATGTCGATTCAATTCATAGTCGTGCAAAAGCAGGTTTGAAAAAACTAGAACAATAGCCCTAACTTTCTTGTTCAAAATCAAGTCTTTATGAACTAATTCAACGTATTTTTGTATCCGTATTAATAACATGAGCGACAGACCAGTTCGAGTGCGTTTTGCACCAAGTCCAACAGGGCCACTTCACATCGGTGGCGTTAGAACAGCCCTTTACAACTATCTTTTTGCTAAAAAGAATAAAGGGACTTTCATTTTAAGAATTGAGGATACAGATCAAAAAAGATTTGTAGAAGGAGCAGAAGCATACATCAATCAAAGTTTGGATTGGCTAGGTATTCATGTAGACGAAGGAGTAGTTCAAGGGGGACCATTAGGACCTTACAAACAAAGTGAACGAATGGATAAATATGCAGCCTATGCAAAACAACTTGTGAATGATGGTTATGCTTATTATGCTTTTGATACTCCTGAAGAACTCAATGAGATGCGATCTAAACTTGAGGCCAGCAATATGAGTGCTAAATATGACTCGACGTCGCGTATGAGTATGAAAAACTCGCTTACCCTGAGTGAAGATGAGGTGAATGAACGTCTAGAGCGTGGGGACAATTATATTATACGTATCAAGCTACCTCGTAATGAAGAAATTCGTTTTCACGATGTTATTCGCGGTTGGATTGTTTTTAATAGTAGTCAATTGGATGATAAAGTTCTTCTAAAGGAAGACGGGCTGCCAACCTATCACTTAGCAAATATCGTGGATGACCATTTGATGGAAATTAGCCATGTGATTCGAGGAGAAGAGTGGTTGCCTTCAGCACCTTTGCATGTGATGCTATATCGTTATTTAGGATGGGAGGATACGATGCCAAAGTTTGCTCATCTACCTTTAATTCTCAAACCAGATGGAAAAGGAAAATTAAGCAAACGTGATGGAGATCGATTAGGATTTCCTGTATTCCCAATTGAGTGGACATCACCAGAAGGAGATATAAGTAGTGGATATCGAGAAAGTGGGTATTTGCCCGAAGCAGTCGTAAATATGCTAGCTATGCTGGGTTGGCATCCATCAGATAATAAAGAGTTGTTTACGCTAGACGAATTAATAGATGTATTCCAATTAGAAAGGGTGTCTAAAAGTGGGGCTAAGTTTGATATGGATAAATCAAAATGGTTTAACCATCAATTTTTAATGAGGTCAAATGCTCAAGAATTAAAGGCTATGATTGAAGATCAATTATTGCCCATTCATACACAAAAAGGTGAAGAATACTTAATCCAGGTGATTGATTTATTGAAGGAAAAAGTTACGTTCCCGTCTGAATTGTTATCTATGGGGCAGTATTTTTTTGATTTACCATCTAGTTACGACGATAAAGTTCAACGAAAGAAGTGGAACGAAGAAGTATCTGTTCACATCAATGCTATTATAAATGGACTTGTTCAGTCTAATTTATCGAAAGCTTCTCAAATTGAAGAATATTTAGATAACTATGCTGAGCAAAATGAAGTAAGCAAGGGAAAGTTAATGCAACCGTTGCGTTGGGTAGTAAGTGGACAGGCAGGTGGACCTCCTATTTTTGATATGCTTGAACTTATTGGGTTAGATGAGATTGTAAAAAGAATGCGTGTTGTAAACGACAAATTTTAAAAAACTAGCTTTTGTAGCTTTTACTTAGTTTTAGCAAATCACATGATTTTTCACTAGCAATTTGCTCTGCCACTTTTTTTGATTTTCCTCTTCCTCTAGCTAATTCAACACCATCAATCATTACAGCAATAATGTAGGTACGAATTCGCTTTTCCCCCTCATCGTTTAAAATTTTAAACTCAAGGTGTTTCTTGTTTTTCTGAGCGTATTGATTGAGAAGACTTTTAAAGTTTACAGTAATGTCTTTAAGTTCGTCGAAGTCTAAAAAAGGCTTGACTATTTTTTTCTTAACATATCTCTTGGTAAAATGATATCCTTTGTCAACATAGATAGCACCTATAAGTGCCTCAAGAGCATTACCAGAAATGCTTCGGACAGCACTTTTATTTTTAGCTATAGAAGGATCAATATCAATAAACTCATCCAGGCCCATTGAGGTTGCTATTTTGGAAAGCATATTTCGGCTTGCAGATTTACTTCGCATATCAGTTAAAAATCCCTCACCTTGAAAAGGGAATTTTTTATACAATAATTCTGCAATAATCAAATCAAGTACAGCATCACCTAAATATTCTAGTCTTTCATTATTCGTTTTGGTTTTAATGCCAATTATTTTTTTGGATTTAGAATTGTGAAGGAACGCTTGCTTGTAAAGAAAGATATTCCTTGGATAGAAGCCAAGTAGTTTGTAATATTTTCGGTAAAATGATGCGTTTTTAGAGAGGTAAAAGTAGTATGGTTTTAGTATACCCAAAAGCACACTATTATTCACATTTACCCATGATTACAGAGGCGTTATGACCTCCAAAACCAAAGGTGTTACTCAATGCGTAATTCACTTCTCTTTTTTGCGACTCATTAAACGTAAAGTTCAAATTTTTGTCGAATTGTTCATCATCAGTAAAGTGATTGATAGTAGGAGGAATGATGCCTTTATTGATAGCAGACAAACAAGCAAGAGCTTCAACAGCACCTGCTGCACCAAGTAGGTGGCCTGTCATGGATTTAGTTGAACTGATATTAAGATCATATGCGTGTTCACCGAATACGCCCAATATGGCTCTCGTCTCACTTACATCACCCAATGGTGTAGATGTGCCGTGTACGTTAACATAATCAATATCACTTGGACTGATTTTGGCATCTTTAAGAGCATTTTTCATCACATTTGTAGCACCAAGACCTTCTGGATGAGGAGCAGTAATGTGATGTGCATCAGCTGTAAGCCCACCACCTAATATTTCACCATATATTTTAGCACCTCGTGCTTTGGCGTGTTCATAATCTTCGAGAATCAATGATGCCGCACCCTCACCTAACACAAATCCGTCTCGATCTGCATCAAATGGACGAGAAGCTGTAGCAGGGCTATTATTTCTTTCAGATAACGCTTTCATGCTATTGAACCCTCCGACAGCTGCGGGTGTCACACATGCCTCAGATCCACCGGTTACAATGGCTTTTGCCATACCAAGTCGGATGTAGTTGAAAGAGTCTATGATTGAATTATTTGATGATGCACAAGCAGAGATAGTCCCAAAGTTTGGACCTCTAAAACCGTATTTAATTGAAATATAACCTGGAGCTATATCCCCAATCATTTTAGGTATAAAGAATGGGTTAAACCTTGGAGTTCCGTCTCCATTTGTGTAGTTACTAATTTCTTGTTCTAATACCTGTAAACCACCAATACCAGAGCCCCATATAACGCCAATGTCTTCAGGAGTAAATTTCGTATCCAGAATGCCTGAATCAAGAACAGCCTCATCTGCTACAATCATAGCATACTGAGTAAAAGGGTCCATTTTTCTTGCTTCCTTTCGGTCTAGATGATCAAGTATGTTAAAATCCTTAATCTCACAAGCAAATTGGGTACGAAATTTTTCTATATCAAATCGGGTGATAGTGGCAGCACCACTAGTACCTTTTGCTAAAGCACTCCAAAAATCTTGGGCGTTGTTGCCAATTGGTGTTAGTGCACCAATTCCTGTAACTACTACTCTTTTGAGTTGCATGACGGGGTGGGGTTTAAAGGTAATTAACCTGCGTTTTCTGTAATGTAACTTACTGCGTCTCCAACAGTAGCAATTTTTTCTGCTTGTTCATCAGGAATTGCAATGTTAAATTCTTTTTCAAATTCCATGATTAACTCAACAGTATCTAATGAGTCAGCACCTAAATCATTGGTGAAACTAGCATCATTTGTTACTTCAGATTCTTCAACACCTAACTTATCTACGATAATTGATGTTACTTTTTCGGCTATTTCAGACATAATAAATAATTAATGTTAATGTGGTGCAAAGAACATTTTTTTAGATAAAAAAGACAAAATTAATTTTACACTCTTAATTTATTAAAAAAATGCCATCGCTTTTTGCTTCAGGTGAGTTCGTTTTCGCGTATCCTACAATATATGGAATTGCCACTAATCAAAGGCTTTCAGCCTTTGTTCATGCCTTGTCTAAACATCCCGATTTAGATATCGAATGTTATGATGATGTACTGGATTACGATCAAAAAAGCCATCATTTGAATTATATGATTACTTTATTGGACGATGAATCGAAATGCCTTTTGATAAAAAATAGAGGCTCATCATCTTTGTTCTATCCCAAATATAATAATGCAGAGTATCTGTTGTGCTCATTAAACGAAAATGAAATAAATCCTGAAATCATTGAAATTTTTAGCAAACTTCCGGATATATCGCTTTGTTTTGCATTAGAAAATCCAAACCAAAAACAAATACTAAACTTTATTCAATTACAATGAGTCATATTGTACGTTATAACAAGACAAAAATTATTGCAACCATGGGCCCTTCAACTGCTGATGTTGAGGTACTCAAGCAAATTATCATAGCCGGTGTAGACGTTTGTAGGATTAATTTTTCTCATGGTGAGTGGGATGCTCACTTATCCATGATTAATAAAATCCGCCAAGTAAACGAAGAAATGGGTACACATGTAGCCATTCTTGCTGACCTTCAAGGTCCTAAACTCAGAATCGGTAAGGTAGATGAAAATAAAATGTTTCTTGAAGATGGTGCAACGATGTTGCTCACTACTGAAGATACCATAAGCAAGGGCAACAAAATATATGTCAAATATCCCACACTTGCTAAAGACGTGAAAGTTGGGGAACGGGTATTATTGGATGATGGTAAACTTGAATTGGAGTTTACTAAAATTGTGGATGAGAAGAATGTTGAAGCTAGGGTAATCAATGGAGGATATTTGAGTTCGAATAAAGGGTTTAATCTCCCATCTTCAAATTTATCTGTAGATAGTTTAACTGAAAAGGACAGGAAAGATCTAGAATTCATCATGAAACATGATTTTGACTGGATAGCTCTATCATTTGTTCGAGAGGCAGATGATATTCATAATCTTCGTAAGATATTAAATGAAAATGGAAGCCAGGCTAGAATAATTGCCAAAGTAGAGAAACCACAGGCTGTTGAGAATATTGATGAAATTATACTAGCGACCAATGCAATTATGGTTGCGAGGGGAGATCTAGGAGTAGAGATGCCCATGGAAGAAGTTCCCATGATTCAAAAGCGAATTGTTTCAAAATGCATTCAAGCTAGTAAGCCTGTAATTATCGCCACTCAAATGATGGAGAGTATGATTGTTTCACCAACCCCTACTCGAGCTGAGGCTAATGATGTGGCTAACGCCGTGATGGACGGTGCAGATGCGGTAATGCTTAGTGCAGAAACTTCTGTGGGTGAGTATGCATTAAAAGCAGTACAAGCAGTAGAGAAAATACTAGGGAGTACAGAAAGTGGTTGGGACATCTATAACAAAATTAAAAAGCCAAACCCAGCATCTCCCTCGTTCTTGAGTGAGCGAATTTGCTATGCAACAGTTAGTATGAGCAAGGGTATTGGAGCAAGAGCCATTCTATCGATGACCCAGACGGGTTATACTGCCTATAAAATAGCCAGTGGTCGTCCAAATTGCGATATTTTCATTTTTACAGCAAATAAAAAGTTGCTAACCAGATTGAGTTTGGTATGGAACGTGAGAGCATACTATTATGATAGTAAAACCAATACGGATGATACCATTAAAGGAGTTATAGGCATGTTAGTCGATGATAATCTGCTAGAAAAGGGCGATGTAGTGATCAATACAGCTGCTATGCCTGTAATAGAAAATCGAAAAACAAATGCACTAAAAATTAGTATTGTTGAATGAGCGAAATAGTCAATCGTGTTCAAGCAAGTGGGATTATTACCCTTGATCTGGAGGAATTAATTCCAGAAAAACCCCAGTCATTTATTGATATCAAAGATCAATTATTCCAAGGATTAATTCTGAAGGAAAAAGATTTTCGAGCGTGGGTAAAGGATCATGATTGGGCCCAATACAAAAACCATGATGTAGCAGTGCATTGTAGTGTGGATGCGGTGGTCCCAACATGGGCCTATATGCTAGTTGCTACAGCCCTGAGCTCTTCAACTCCTTCTGTTTACTTCACATCACCAAAAAACCTGAACGCAATGATTGCAGAACGAGCAGTATCTCAACTAGATGTTGCTCAATATGCGGATAGTAGAATTGTCATCAAAGGGTGCGGAGATCGTGATATCAGCAACCATGCCTACGTGCAGTTAACCTCTAAATTGGTACCCATTGCCAAATCGGTCATGTTTGGAGAGCCTTGCAGTACGGTTCCTGTATACAAAAAGAAGATGCAATAGTTGTAAAATCATAAGCTATTATGACTAAAATCATATTTGCGGGAGGGGGTAGAACTATCTATCACTTCCATTTGCAGTATGAATAACTTTACCAAACAAAAAACACTAAAAAGTCTTCTTTTTTTAGGAATACTCGTTGGAGCATTTTTTGAAGTTCAAGCTCAAGAGGTTTTAACTAAAGTAGATGGTGGAGTATCGTGGGTTACGGGAAGTGGTGGCATCTACTCTGGAGATGGTGAAATGCCCTCTGATGTGGATGTTACAGTAACGGATAATATTGATTTTGATGGTGGTACACTATTTATTGATGGCACCAATAATAAAGTTGGAGTAGGGACATCTAGTCCTTTGTTTGATTTTGATGTATCTGATAATTTGGCATCAATGGGTGTTAGATCATTTATAGATAATGGTGCTGGTCCATTAGTGATATTAGACAAATCTAG
>JAHEGS010000169.1 GCA_024645005.1 Bacteroidota bacterium | reverse complement strand
CTGCAGAGACAATGGATACTGATGGTGATGGCATAGGCAACAATTTAGATAGTGACGATGATAATGATGGTATAGCTGACAGCGAGGATTTGGATAACGACAATGATAATTATACTGACCAGGACGAACAAGCTGCTGGAACAGATCCTTATGACCCAACTGATATTCCGAGCGATTTTGATCAAGATGGGGTATCAGATGCATCTGATTTAGACGATGATAATGATGGTGTAAATGATAGTGAAGATGCTTTCCCATTTGACCCTCTTGAAACAAAAGACACAGATGGAGATGGCATAGGGGATAATCAGGACCCTGTAAACGATTTGGAACCAGACAATAACTCTGAAAACACAGAGATACCTGAAAGGGCATCTTATGGGATAAGTCCAAATGGAGACGGTATAAATGATGAATTAATACTTGATTATTTAAAAGCGTATCCAGATAATATCCTATATGTATTTGACCGCCAAGGAAGGATAGTATATAGCATAGAAGGCTATATGCAAACTAGCGATCGCTTTCAAGGATTCAACCAATCCACAGGAGGGCTATTACCACAAGGGACTTATTTCTTCAGGATTGAGATAAGAAAAGCTTCCGGTGAACAGCAGACAGTACAGGGATATATCTATGTAAATTATTAGTGCTTAGATGAAAAGAATAGTATACATATTGATATTAATACAGACGTGTGCATGGGGTCAACAAGATAATCTATATACTCAGTTTATGTATAACCCTTCTTCGATAAATCCAGGGTATACAGGCAGTAGACAGGTCACAACGATTTTCATGCAAGGAAGAGAGCAGTGGATGGGCTTTGATGGCTCACCAAGTACAAAAAATATTAACCTACAGTTATACAGGGAGCAGAGTAAGTTAGGTCTAGGTTTAGATATATATGCAGATGCCCTAGGACCATTTGATGAAAAGTCACTTTCTATAAATACCTCTTATCATTTACAGCTATCGGAGGAGAAGTATTTAGGCATGGGTCTTCAGGGAGGAATGTCTATAGTGAACTTGGACTTTAGTTCTTTAGAGCTTTATGACCCAAACGATCCCTACTATGAGACGAACTTACAAAATAGGATTAATCCAAATATTGGTGTAGGTTTTTTTTATTATGATTCAAGTACGTACTTTGGTATTTCTGCACCAAGGTTGTTCAATACGTATAATTATCAGCCGTTAACTAGTGAAAGGTTTAGGATTACTTTTGAAAACATTCATATTTATTTGATGGGAGGCCATGTTTTTCGTTTAACCGAGTCCTTGCGATTTAAGCCAGCAATAGTAGCCAGATATTTAGAGAGTCAGCCCTTTTTGATTAACTACTCGGCCTCGTTTGATTGGCAGGAGAAGTTGTCCTTTGGAGCTTCTTACAGTCAAGGAGTAAGTATTAGTACGCTTGTAGGTGTTCAGTTATTAGACAATCTATTTATAGGTTACAGTTATGATATAAACACTGGGGCATTAAATATTAGTAATGGATCACATGAAATTTTACTACGATTTGAATTTCGATCGATGTTTAATAAAATATGGAGTGATCGGTTCTTTTAAAGGAAAATCAGTTTTTTATTTTGGTATGAGTAATCTGAATCATGCTTTCTAATTCCTTATAAAAATTAGCATAAAGAAGATTTTGAGGTATTGAAAACCCATAGATTTTGTGCCAATTACTACCAAAAAGTTCATCAATTTTTCTCAACCAAACATTGTAAATATCAATGATGTTGAACTCTCTTAGAACTTTTATATGAGCTTGAGTTACCTTCACAAACAATCTCGGATCATCAAAATTATTATAATATGCGGAAATTGAGGGGTCTTTTTGTCCGAGCATAGTTCTCCCGATACTTTGTGGAATATCCAACAAGGTTGAAGTCGTCATAAACGTTTTACGTGCTACTTTAAAAGTAGGCATATCTATACTTCTAAGCTGTTTATAGTAATTATTCCACATTTCCTTGTACCTCTCTGGATCAGATTCTTCAGTAAAGCTGAATATTTTGAAGTGATCAACCTCTTCAGGTGTTTTAGTTTGGATTCGTTTTTTGTAGCTTGTTATTTGTGATTCCTCTTGACTTTGGAATGCATCTTTGGGGTGAGAGGCTGAGACTAAATACCTCAGCACAGCAATAAGTTTTCGAATTGGAGGCATGTTTAGCATTATTTTCATTGGAATTTCCGTCTTATGTCTTTGATGACTATAAAGAAATGGATTACCTCTTAAGCTTATTTCACTCTTAGCGTCAGAAAGTTCTGCTTTAATTCTTGATTCAAAATTGTAGTCAAGGTTCTTTGCGGAAATTTCATTTATATCTGCAGGGTACATTCCTCTCATTGAAAACATTAACATCCAGAGTCCAACTGCCTCGAATTGTTTTACGACTTTTTTTCTTGATCGACGGTGTTTAGATTTAAGTTCAATTCTTTCTATAGCCTCAATAATATCAATCGGCAGGACAGTTTTCACTTTATTTACAGGGGACTTTTTTGCTCCCCATGAACGATCGAAATCTGGAACCTCAAAAACCATTTTAAACTTGTAAGCGGATCTGCAAATAGCCTTTATATCTCTGAGATATTTATTATGACTTTCTGGGCTCTTATTAAGATCAGACAAGCTTTTTCTCATCTTGGAAATGTTGATATAAGTAATGTCAGAGAACAGAGGCTCTTTTATTTTTGTGTGAAAGCTAAATGCGTTTATTGAGTTATGATAGTTTACTATTGTGCTTCGTTTTTTGTCGTCAAGGTTTTCGAGTTGATTTATAAAGTCTCTTATTGAAATCATTGATGAAGAGCTTCTCATCATTCTGCATGCAGTATCAAAATCAATATTGCCAACTCTGTATTTTTCCGAAACGTCACGCATCTTACTCTCATAAAGACTAATTTTTTCATTAATGTCTCTATACGCTGGATGCTCTGGCAAAACTCTGTTAAGATGCTTGTCCCAAAGATTTGTCCTTATTGCAAGCCCCTGAATAGTAATCTTATGGTCTTGCAGTTCATTGGCTTTAAATCTAATTCTAAGAGGACAAGTGCCATCTTTTCGTGGTTTACCAAAGAAAAATTTCAATGTCATAGTGCTAATTTAAAAATTTGTCCCGAGTTTTGTCCCGAATTAAGAAAAAATAGCTCTTAGCCGCTTGATTTTATTGAATTCACCAATATACTATCAATACTGATAAAAAAGCCTTATATATGTTCATTTTACAACGATTTTTGCTAATTTCATATAAAAAACATAATGACTGGCAGTCAAGAGGTCGTGGGTTCGAGTCCCATCTTCTCCACTAATATTAATAGGCATTTACAACATTATTTTGCGGTAGATGCTTTTTATATTTATTCTGTCCCTTTAAGTGGTAT
>JAHEGS010000168.1 GCA_024645005.1 Bacteroidota bacterium | reverse complement strand
TAAAACTCCAATTGTTATTTCTAAAGCTATCGGGCTCATCGTTATGCTGACTTCTCTAAAAGAGGCTTTGATAATATATCTTCAACACATTTAGCCATTGTCTTAGAATTTTTTGAAATAACATCTGACATATAGAAGTTTTGTATTGGATAGATGCAAGAGTTACTCTCAAAGGCAATGGCACTCTGATCTTCATATTTTTCATCTGAGGTAATAATTTCATGTAGGTTGACTAAATTTGGATGGTTATTAGTTAACTCCGCTCTTAATTCATCGAATGTGTTAATTTCAAAATTGAGTGATAATTGATTTGATAATTCTTTAAGAATTTTCCATTCTTCTTTTGCTTCGCCAATTGGGTTATGGCATTTTTTTGCCTCTTGTGGTCGGCCCTCTATATTTATAAAAATTCCATTTTTTTCAGTGTATAGAGGAGTTGGAAGAACTATATCCGCATTCATAGCCCCTTCATCACCATGATGACCGAAATAAACCTTAAAACTTTCTTTAAACGCAGCATCAGCAATATGCTCAGAGCTAAAAGATAAAACTACGTCAAAGCTTTTCTTCTTCAATTTAGTAAATGGCTGACAAATATCAGAGGTGGTATTACCCAAAAGAAGCTGGCCAACGCGAGAAGCATGAGGGCTGAGAAAATTTAAATTATTTTTATTGGCGGTTATAATTTTATTTTTAGATGCAAAAGAAAATAACGATTTCAGAGTATTATCAGATTTAAATTGACTTAAAAAACCTAAACCCACAATTAAAATAGGGTTAGTAGCTTTTTTTAAATGTTTTTTAAGTGAATCATTATCAAGGTCATTTAAAGTCTGTCCCAAATAATGAGTAGGATAATTCAGTGAAATATCTTCACCAATATTAAAAATTTCAGTACCAGCATTGTAGGATTTAAAGATTTTATGGTTAATAATAGGAGATTCAATTTTTGGGTTCGTTCCACAAAGAATAATTAAATCTGCTTCTTCTATATCGGCTATTGGAGTATTAAATCGATAACTATCAAGGTTAGGAAAAATAGACTGATCATCTGTTCGACATTCAATATTCTCTTTTCCAAAGTGTCCCATAAATTTCTGAATAGCAAAGCCTGTTTCTAAATCAGTGTGCTCACCAACAAGAGCCAACGGATTAGAATTTTTAAGTTTTGACTTTAAAATTTTAATAGCATCTGCCCAAGATGACGGTTCTAATTTGGATGATTTCTTAATGTAGGGTTTATCAATTCTTTGTTGGTAGTACCCATCATAATTAAATCGAACTTTATCAGTAATCCACTCTTCATTAATAGATTCATTCGCTCTCGGAGTGACTCTTAATATCTCTTGTGCACGACTATCAATGCGAATATTAGATCCAACAGAGTCAAAAATGTCAATTGAGTCTGTTCTTTTTAACTCCCATGGGCGCGCTTTAAATTGATATGGTTTACTTGTCAAAGCTCCAACCGGGCATAAGTCAATAACATTGCCTGAGAGCTCAGAAGTGATTGATTGCTCTAAATAGGTTGTGATTTCTGCATTCTCACCCCTTCCTAACATTCCAATTTCTGGAACGCCCGCAACTTCCGTTGCGAATCGAACACATCGAGTGCAATGAATACAACGAGTCATAATGGTATTAACAAGTGGGCCCATATTCTTGTTATCAACAGCTCTTTTATTTTCACTGTAACGCGACTTATCAAAACCATAATACATCGCTTGGTCTTGTAAATCGCACTCTCCTCCTTGATCACATATTGGGCAATCGAGTGGATGATTAATTAACAAAAATTCCATAACACCCTTTCTACCCGCTTGAACTTTTTCTGAGTTGGTAATGATGGACATTCCATCCATTAAGGGCATGGTACAAGAAGAAGCTAGTTTTGGAGCCTTTTCAATTTCCACAAGACACATACGACAATTTCCAGCAATTGACAATTTATCGTGATAACAAAATCTTGGGATTTCCTCTCCAGCTATTTCACAAGCTTGCATGACAGTTAAATTTTTATCTACCTGTAAATCTTTATGATTAATTTTTATGTTGATAAGGTTTTCTTCACTCATGACGCTTTTAATTTTTTCTTATAATTTTTAATTAGCTCTGATTTAAAATTTTTAATTAAACCCTGAATGGGCCAAGCCGCAGCATCTCCTAAGGCACATATCGTATGTCCTTCAACTTGTTTTGTAACATTTTCTAGTAACTCTATTTGCTCAGGAGAAATTTCTCCACGAACTAATTTTTGCATCATCCGAAACATCCAGCCTGTTCCCTCTCTACATGGAGTACATTGACCACAACTTTCATGTTTATAGAAATGCGCAAATCTCTCAATAACTTCAGTAATGTTATTATTTTTATTTACAACAATAACACCTGCGGTTCCAAGGCCAGAACCATAAGCTCTCAGATCATCAAAATTCATAAGGACAGTTTCACAAACATCTTTTGCAAGCATAGGAGTACTAGACCCTCCAGGGATTATTGCTTTGAGATTATCCCAACCTCCCTCAACTCCACCTGCGTGTTTTTCAATAAGGTCTTTTAAAGGAATTCCCATTTCTTCTTCAACCGTACAAGGATTATTTACATTTCCAGAAATACAAAAGATTTTAGTGCCTGTGTTGTTTTCTCTACCAATTGCCTTAAACCATTCAGGTCCTCTTCTTAAAATAGTAGGAACTACAGCAATTGACTCGACATTATTGATTGTAGTAGGCATTCCATATAAACCGACACCTGCAGGAAAAGGAGGCTTTAGACGAGGTTGTCCTTTTTTACCTTCAAGACTTTCAAGAAGCGCTGTTTCTTCTCCACAAATATATGCTCCAGCACCACGATGAACATATAAATCAAAGTTGAAACCACTACCGCATGCATTTTTACCAATTAAGTTTTTGTCGTACGCTTCTTGAATAGCTTTTTCTAATTGCAGATATTCAAAGTGATATTCACCTCTGATATAAATGTAGCATTTTGTTGCTTGAATAGCATATGAAGCAATCAGACATCCCTCAATTAACATATGAGGGTCATTGCGAATAATCTCCCTGTCTTTACACGTTCCTGGTTCTGATTCATCAGCATTTACAACTAGGTAGTGCTGCTTACCAGTATCTTTCGGCATAAATGACCACTTCAGACCCGTAGAAAAACCCGCTCCACCTCTACCACGAAGTTGACTAGATTTAACAAGTTCAATTACTTCATTTTGGTCTTTTGATAAAATTTCTTTAGTGTTTGACCATGAGCCTCTTTTGAGAGCGCCTTCTAAAAAGGCATCGTCTTGACCATGAAGGTTTTGAAAAACTCTATCTTGAGGATTAAGCATTTTCTGAACTCCTCCTACCCTTTTGTGATCCTACTTTATTAGGAATATCA
>JAHEGS010000124.1 GCA_024645005.1 Bacteroidota bacterium | reverse complement strand
TATATAACAAAAATAGTTTTTGTATGATGACTCAGGCTATATACTTGAAGGATATGCGACTCCAGGCTACCAAAATTCTCAATATATTCACACTCCCAAAACAACAAATCAGTTCGAACTAAGCTCATCCATAATATCTCCAGATGGAGACGGTTTTGAGGATTTTTTAGTCTTAAAATACCAGATGAACAACCTTGGCTATATCCTCAATGGTTATATTTACAACCTTGCTGGCTTTCAAGTGCATCAACCTTTCAACAATGTTCTACTGAGTAGCGATGGAAATTTGAAATGGGATGGCCTAGATTCGAACGGCATTAAGCTTCCAATTGGTAATTACATATTACTTATTGAGGCGTTTAATGAAACCGGGAAAATCATCAAGAGAAAAATTGCATTTGGGATTACAGGGATATTTTAATCAAAACATGCTCACAACAGAATCGACATCTAACCACGATAATTTAGAGGACAAATCAACTCTTGATTTATTAAAAGCAATGAATACAGAAGACCAATCGGTTCCTCATTCCGTAAATAATGAAATTCACGCAATCCAAAATTTAGTAGATGCTGCATATCTTAAAATGAGTCAAGGAGGTAGACTGTTTTATATAGGTAGTGGTACAAGTGGAAGATTAGGGATTGTAGATGCCAGTGAGTGTCCACCGACCTATGGTGTTGATCCTGGAGTTGTCAATGGGATTATTGCTGGAGGAGATCAAGCAATACGAAATGCCGTTGAAAATGCTGAAGACGACCCTCTACAAGGTTGGTATGATTTAGAATATCACCACATTAATGAACTTGATTTTGTAATCGGAATTAGTGCAAGCGGAACTGCACCATACGTTCAAGGAGCATTAGAAAAATGTAAAGAAAACAACATATTAACCGGTGCTATTGCATGTAATAAACCCAGCAAAATTGGTTCAATGGTTGATTATCCGATTGAAGTAGTTGTAGGACCTGAGTTCGTCACTGGAAGTACTCGGATGAAAAGCGGAACTGCTCAAAAACTCATTCTCAATATGATTAGCACTAGTCTTATGATCAAACTTGGCCATGTTCAAGGAAATCAAATGGTTGATATGCAATTGAGCAATAAAAAATTAGTTGCTAGGGGTACCCGAATGATTATGCAACAAACAGGTCTAGACGAGTACACAGCCAACGACCTTCTCATGAAACACGGAAGTGTGAGAAAGGCCGTTGAACATGCTGCAAACTGGTAATCTAAAAACTGTGGAATGGAATACTATAATTTTAGTATTTCATCCTTAGGATACTTCACCGAAAAACCATACTCCAATTGCTTTTTCTCTAGACCTTTAAGATTAATATCCCAAGATATAACCCCTGTTTCTTTATTCAATTTACCACTCCCATTTGTTGATGTTATCTCGATTTTCTCATTTTTACTGACTGGGATATGATCCTCTATGGTAAGATTCACATCACCCTTGTTTTTATTCTTAATCGTGATTACATAGTTGGCCGAATACACCTTACTATTCTCAATCAATTTCTTTTTAGTTTGACTGTCTTTCTTTTTTCGTTCTACGTAAACGCTCCGATCTCTACCCATAGAAACCTCTAATGTATCATCCGTGACTGATGGATTCACAACCGTTCTACCAATAAAGGTATTACCATAATAGATATTAGCTTGACCTGTTAGTAAATCCAGTGACTCCCAATCTGTCAATCGAGCAACAACGAATGCGTCTTTTTCAAGTTTGGGGACCAAATACAATTGAAATTCAGTACTTACTTTATTACGTTTAAGATCCATGTAATGAGGTTTTCCACCTGAGGATACGTTCATTGGTAAAGCAATATCAAACTCAACTGAGCTAAAATTCTGAACCTTATTGGTATATTCATAAAGCATCGATGCCTCTTCTTCTATCTCCATATCATCCTCTGGAATACTTTCCATACTAGCAGATGTTGCAGACACCGCATCCCGCTCCAAATACAACCCTTTCTTTGCCCTATCCTGACGGATAAACCGCTGAAAATTCACAAACCAAATCGGTAGTTTTGGTTTTGTATTCCCTTGATTAGGATTGGCATTTGACACTTTTATTTTAACTTGATTCCAATCTATCCCTGTATTTTGATACACTTGTGCTTTGTATACTAGTGTAATGTCTGATTGATGATCTTTTGCTATTAAATCATAGTGTGGATTCCATCCTGCATTCCCCGATAAATAATTTAACTTTATAGTTCCATTGGTTGAAGCAGAGCTTGATACGGTTACAATCACTTGATGATGATAGGTTGGTGTAGGCCTAATGTTCTGATTTTGAATTAAAGCTTGGCATTTTTTTAACTCCTCTTTTAAGGATTTATGATGATCAGCCATTTTTTTGGATTGAAGCGACAAGACATATCTTAAATGAGCAAGCTCTCTCAATTCCTCCCTCAAAAACGAGGCGGTTCCTTTCAAAAGTTCCAACGAATCAGAATTGGATGTTCCTTCAACCAAAGGATTCCCCATTATTAAATTCTTTTCTTGATCGATTGCCTGCATTAATTCTGAATTTTTATTCATCCTCAATTGACTGTTTTTTAATGAATCACGTAATGCTTTTACTCGATCCAGAAGTTTGGGAGAAGTTGTATTCTTTTCATGGATTGGATTCTCCATAAAATACCGATACTGTGTATTTAGAATCGTAAATTTACCTACCCCTGAAGCTTGAATACTCGCTTTATTGATGTAAGGAGATACATCATTAAAAATAAAATGGGATGTTCCCTTTGGTATAGACGCATAAGCCTCTTGGAACAATTGTACATTTTGCATAAAAACAGTTACATTTTTGAGCTTGTCTTTGACTATAATTTCTCGTTCATTGGCTTTTAAAATAGGCAACCCTAAAACACTCACAGCTAATACTAAAATTATTTTTTTCATACTGCTTAATCCCATGATGGATAAATAGGTAAATGATAAACTACAAACACATCATGACTTCATTATTTTTGCAGTGTGGAAGATTTGATAACTATACACGTGACTGACCTTTCAGGAGAAGAACACCAGATTGCAGCACCTACAGATATGAATCTAAATGTAATGGAAGCTATTCGTGCTAATGACATCCCCATCAAAGCTACATGTGGTGGTATGGCTATGTGTGCAACTTGCAATTGCTTGGTCAAAAGCAACCACCCATTACCAGAGATGAGTGAAGATGAGGAAGCAATGCTTGATGAGGCATTCGTATTAGATGTTGAAGGGAGTAGATTGATGTGTCAAATTCCAGTGTCTGACAAAATTGATGGACTGCAAATCCAACTAGGGGAATTAACTGCTGAATAGCAAAACGCTATCCAAAACAAACCCAATTCTAACAGCATCAAATTCCAATTAGATTAAAAGGTAAACTCGTCCATACAGAGTCTTCTGATTTCACAGATACAAATTGGCGTGAATTATTTGAATTTATTAAGCAAAAAGTTACATTTGCAGCCCTATTTTTAAGAATAAAATAATTTTATTGTGGATACATTATCATACAAAACCATATCAGCTAACAGCAAAACTGTTGATAAACAGTGGGTTATAGTTGATGCAGAAGGAAAAACACTAGGTCGTTTTTGTTCTGAAATTGCCAAAATATTAAGAGGTAAAAACAAGACAAATTACACCCCACATGTAGATTGTGGTGATAATGTGATCGTTATCAATGCCGAAAAGATCACATTTACTGGTAATAAAATGGATACCAAAGAATATGAAACATTTAGTGGTTATCCTGGTGGTAGAAGAGTAACTTTAGCTAAAGATTTGTTAGCTAAAAAACCCATCGATCTGATTGAAAGAGGTGTAAGAGGTATGTTACCCAAAAATAGGTTAGGTAGAAAATTATTTACCAATATGCATGTATTTGTTGGATCTGAACATCCACATGCTGCTCAAAAACCAACCAAAGTAGAGATTTAATTATTATATGGACGTTATAAACACAATTGGGAGAAGAAAATCATCAGTAGCTCGTGTTTACATGAGTGAAGGTAAAGGTGCTATAACGGTCAACGAAAGACCGTTAGAAGAGTACTTTGCTTCTCAAGAATCCGTATATTATGTAAACCTTCCGCTCACTACTTGTGATGCTGCAGGTAAATATGATATACAAGTTAATGTAGTTGGTGGTGGAACCACTGGACAAGCTGATGCAATCAAACTTGCTATTGCAAGAGCATTGGTAGAAGCTGATCCAGAACACAAACCAGCCCTTAGAGCAAAAGGGTTAATGACTCGCGACTCACGTTCTGTTGAGCGTAAAAAAGCTGGTCAACCAAAAGCAAGAAAGAAAACACAATTTAGTAAGCGTTAATAGAATGGCAGTTAGTACAGAAAAATTATTAGAAGCAGGTGTACATTTCGGACACCTCACAAGTAAGTGGAATCCTAAAATGGCCCCATATATATTTATGGAGCAGAATGGAATTCACATTATCGATCTCAACAAAACCTCCGCTAAACTAGAGGAAGCTAAACATGCTATTCAAAACATAGCCCGAACAGGCCGTAAAGTCATGTTTGTTGCTACCAAAAAACAAGCAAAAGAAATTCTTGAGGAAAATGCTCAACGAGTAAATATGCCTTTTGTTTCTCAAAGATGGTTAGGAGGTATGCTTACAAACTTTGCAACTGTTCGTAAATCAATTAAGAAAATGCAAGCCATCGAAAAAATGAAAACCGATGGAACATTTGATAACATGAACAAAAAAGAGCGTTTAATGAAAACGCGTGAGCAAGAGAAATTAGCTCGAGTTTTAGGTGGTATTGAAAATTTAAATCGTATTCCATCAGCTCTTTTTGTTATTGACATCAAGCGTGAGCACATTGCAGTTAAAGAAGCTCAGAAATTGAATATCCCCATTTTTGCAATTGTTGATACCAATTCTGATCCTACAAAAGTAGACTTCCCCATTCCTGGAAATGATGATTCAGCCAAGTCATTACACATCCTTTGTAACGAAGTAACCGATGCAATTGCTGCGGGTCTTCAAGAGAGAGCTCAAGCAAAAGAGCAAGCTAAAAAGGATGAAGTAGTTGCTGAAAAAACAGCTGAAGAAACCACTGAAAAAGCATAGGATTCGTTTTTTATTGTAAACCCATTTTTATTTTATAGAACATGACAACCATTACAGCGTCTGCAGTAAATAAACTCAGACAAATGACAGGTGCCGGTATGATGGATTGCAAAAAAGCTTTGCAAGAATCAAACGGAGATATGGATGGAGCCGTTGACATCCTGAGAAAAAAAGGAGCTGCTAAAGCGGCCAAAAGAGCGGACAGAGAAGCTGCAGAAGGTCTTTCTATCGCTAAATCTTCTAACGATAACACCTACGGTATTGTTGTAGAAGTGAACTGCGAAACAGACTTCGTTGCCAAAAATGATGACTTTGTTGCGTTTGCTAATCAAGTAGCTGATTTTGCACTTACCAATCAATTTGCTGATAAAGATGCCCTTTTAGGTGCAGCTTTTGAAGGTAAAACATTAGGCGAAATATGCGTTGATAAAACTGCTGTCATCGGTGAAAAAGTTGAAGTATCAAACTATGCTTTACTTTCATCTGAAGGTGTAGCTGCATACAACCACGGTGCAAACCGAATTGGTGTACTTGTAGCTCTTAACTCTGCTTCGGATGATGCTTTACAAGCAGGTAGAGACCTTGCTATGCAAATTGCAGCAATGAATCCAATTGCCGTTGATGAGAATGCTGTCTCGCAAGAAGTAAAAGACAAAGAACTTGAAATTGGTAGAGATATCGCCAAGCAAGAAGGTAAACCAGAAGAAATGTTGGATCGAATTGCTCAAGGTAAATTGAAACGTTTTTTCAAAGACAACACGTTGATGAACCAAGCTTATGTAAAAGATAGTTCAATGACTGTGTCTGCCTTCCTCAAATCTGTTAGTCCAGATTTAGAAGTAAAGTCGTTCGAGCGTTTCCAATTGGGAGCTTAACTCGACCACTACAAAAACATACCTAAAGCCTTCCATTTTTCAATGGAGGGCTTTTTTTATTTCCAAATTGCCATTAATACCCTTAATTTTGGCAATCAAATACATCCATGTCTTACAAAAGAATTTTACTAAAACTGAGTGGCGAGGCTCTCCTGGGCAATAAAGAATTCGGAATTGATAGCAGCGTACTATCCATGTATGCTAAAGAAATTAAATCGGTTGTTGATCTCGGTATTGAGGTAGCTATTGTCATTGGTGGTGGTAATATTTTCAGGGGAGTAAGTGGTGTCGAAGGCGGGATGAAAGACCGTGCAAATGCTGACTACATGGGTATGTTGGCCACTGTAATTAATGCAATGGCTCTGCAGAGTGCCCTCGAAAACGAAGGGGTATATACGCGTTTGACTAGTGCGATCAAAATGGAACAAATTGCAGAACCATTCATCCGAAGACGTGCCATCAGACACCTCGAAAAAGGCCGAGTAGTTATTTTTGGTGCAGGTACGGGTAACCCCTACTTTACAACTGATACAGCTGCTAGTCTTCGAGCGGTAGAGATAGAGGCTGATGTTATTCTTAAGGGTACTCGCGTGGATGGTATTTATACTGCCGATCCCGAAAAAGATGCAAGTGCAACACGTTATGACGAAATCAGCTTTACGGATGTCATCAAACGAAACTTAAAAGTAATGGATATGACTGCATTCACCCTTTGCCAAGAGAATAAACTACCCATCATTGTATTTGACATGAACCAACCAGGCAACTTGGCCCAAATCGTCAATGGCAAGTCTGTAGGTACGCTAGTAAGTTAATTGTACTCACGTTTATTTCTTTGAATTAAATTTATTTAGTATTTCAAAACACAAACGAAGAGTTTTGAGATCTTAAAACTTATTCTTCCACATCATGCTTTCTACTGGCTTGATAGTGCGTTTGTTGTATTTCGCATTTTTCTTTTTGTTGTAGTAGGTTTCAATGTCTCCTTCTACGGCAAAATAAATCAACTGCCCGATAGGCATGCTTCGATACACCCGAACAGGTTGCGTAACACTAATCTCCAACGTCCATGTATTACAAAAACCTACATCTCCCTTACCCGCAGTAGCGTGGATATCAATTCCTAATCGACCTGTACTGCTCTTGCCCTCCAAAAATGGGATGTGAGCATGGGTCTCGGTATATTCCTCAGTCACCCCCAAATACAATACACCAGGCTGAAGCACATATCCATCAAGGGGTATTTCAAAATGCTCAATTTTGTTGTGCTCCCTAGCATCCAAAACCCGATCAGTATAGCAGGCCAAATGCTTGCCTAAGTGAACATCATAGCTATTGGTTCCTAAATCATCACGATTGAAGGGTTCAATCAGTATGGTTCCTTTTTCGATTTCTTCTAAAATTCGTACGTCACTTAGTATCATGGTGTTTTGATTGGGTCAATTTTAATCGATAATTTCTACTTTCCAAAATACAAGTGTTCTGTCATCACTACAACTTACGAACATATTTTCGTCTATCCATAGCGTCTTGTTAATGCAGTTGGTATGCCCTTCATATCGATCATAATCGATTACTTTCAACAAGGTCAACTGTTCGTCCCATACTTTGATGGTTTTATCCATGCTACAACTCAATAATAATTGCCGATTCCAACTGAGGTTTTTCACTTGATATAAATGAGCTGGCACCTCATGAACCACCTTATTCAACTTTAAATCATGGGCTAAAATACAAGCATCCCTACCCGTACTGAGCAAGGTCGTTTCATCTATCAACGCTAATCCAAAAACAGAATTAGTGTGTCCTTTCAAAACACGCTCAGTTTTAAACGTATTTTTATCCAATTGATAAATATGTGAATCGGAAGATCCCACAAAAATGGATGATTTACCAAAAGCAACTGATCTTAAACTATGGGTAGAGACCGTTTCCTTCAAGGAATTTTTGTGATGAATAATGAAGCCGTCTTCTCCTCCACTAAACTCATCGGTAATGATGAACACTCCCCCTTGATGTTTTTTGTGGGTTTGTATGAGAGATTTACTCCCCAAATCCACCTGATAAATAGTCCCTGATCGACCTCCAACAAAGAGTATATTCTCTTTTTTATGGATACTATAAATGGGTTCCCCTGTTTGCATAATCAACTTCCCATCGGATGGAGAGTCAATATCCCAACGAACAACATAGCCCTCAGCCCCCGCTGAGTATATATGCCTATCTTCAAAATCAACGATAAAATCATAAATAGCATCTCTATGGCCTTTTAATTGTGCTACTTTTGTTATGTTTATTTTAGATTGGGTTGCCACTACATTCAAAGAAACATATAAATAATGGAATCGTTGCACTTTGGCGAATTGAAGAAACCAAAGAAGAACTATTTGATTTACTGCCTACTGCTTGGAGAGCAAAGTTAGACATCGACTCGATGAGCAGACATAATGTAGCTGCAAGGGTATTGGCATTTACGGTTTGTCCCGATTTTGATAGCATCGAAAAAGACGAATACGGCAAACCTTATTTTGTGAGTAAAGATTATCCCATTTCGATCACACATGCTGGAGATTATGCCGGTTTTATGTACACTCAAGACCGTGAGTGCGGTATTGATATTGAACAAATAACCCATCGCATTGAACGTATTCAGCATAAGTTTATTCGAGAAGATGAGAAAGCATTTGCTGAAGCTGGATTGGAAGGCATGTACATGGTTTGGTGTGCCAAAGAGGCCATGTATAAATATTACGGATTAAAAGCATTGGATTTTAAAGCGAATCTCCAATTACAATTCGAGCCATTTGACCAAGAAGGCACCCTGCAGGGAATCATCTCTAAAAACGAGTACAAAAAAGCAATGAATCTGCATTATCAATTTTTTGATGAATATTTGCTCATCCACACGCAATAGATGAAAAAGGTAATTTGGATAACAGGAGCAGGTAGCGGTATTGGTGAAGCCTTGGCAAAGGCTTACAATCACGAAGACCATACTATTATCTTATCGGGTAGAAATAAAACTCAGTTAGAATCTGTTTCAAAGAACTTAGTAAACCCATTTATCCTTCCATTGGATGTGACTAAAGAAGACCAAATTAATCAAGCGGTATCTTTAGTTCAATCCACTTTTGGGAAAGTGGATATTCTTATCAATAATGCAGGTGTTAGCCAACGAGCAACGGTATCTGAAACAACCAACGATGTTGGTCGAAACTTAATAGAAGTGAATTTCTTTGGAAGTGTACACCTCACAAAAGCTGTACTCCCCATGATGACAAATAGGAATAAAGGGAGCATTGTAGCCATGAGCAGTGCTGCTGGCAAATTTGGATTTCCTCTACGATCGTACTATTCTGCCTCCAAACACGCATTGCATGGATTTTATGAATCCTTAAGTCTTGAATTGAAAGACACACAGGTGCATGTAATGATCGTTTGCCCGGGTAGAATTAAAACTGATATTAGCAAAAATGCACTAACTGGATCAGGCGAGTCACACAATCAAATGGATCAAGGACAACTTCTCGGCATACCCGTTGAAAAATGTGCATCTAAAATTATCCAAGGCATTACAAAGAAAAAGGCTGAAATCTACATCGGTGGAAACGAAATTTTACTCATTTACATCAAACGATATCTTCCTTTTCTTTTTCGTCTAATTGCAAAACGAGTCAACCCAAAATAACACCTTAACAATTGAATTTGGGTAGCGAGTTTTGATTTGGTAAATTCGCATACCTTGGAAAAAGAAATAAGCGGTATTCAACAAATGGGGATAGGCATCCCCAATGTTCATGAAGCATGGACTTGGTACAGAAATAATTTTAGCATGAATATTCCTGTTTTTGAGGAGGCAGCGACTGCCGAACTCATGCTACCATACACTGGAGGTAAATCACATGATAGACATGCAGTTCTTGCACTCAATATGCAAGGAGGCGGAGGTTTTGAAATATGGCAATACACGAGTAGAACGCCAGAACCTGCCTCATTCAAACCTATTTTAGGAGATTTGGGTATCAACATCTGCAAGATGAAAACAAGAGATATTCAAGCAACTTTCAGAAATTTTGATAAAAATTATCTGATATCAAAAGAAATTGAAAAAACACCCCACGGAACTTCCCATTTTTGGGTCAAAGATCCCTATGGAAATACTTTTCAAGTGATTGAATCAAACAACTGGTTTTCTAAAAATTCAAATGATACCGGTGGTGTTTTTGGTGCCATCATTGGAGTTAGTGATATCGAAAAATCCATTCAATTCTACAGTTCTATTCTGGGTTACGACATTATCGATTGGCAGGGAGAAGGCAATTTTGACGATTTATCGGCGTTAAATCCTAAAAAACACCAATTCAAAAGAGCCATTTTATCGCATAGTAAAAATAGAAAAGGAAGTTTCAGCCAGTTATTGGGAACATCTCAAATTGAACTCGTTCAAAATCTAACTGAAACTGGGAAAAATATCTACCAAGACCGTTACTGGGGTGACCTTGGATTCATTCATCTCTGTTTTGATGTTATTGGCATGGAAGCATTAAGAGAAGAATGTCAAAAAGCCGGCCATCCGTTTACCGTTGATAGTGCAAACTCATTTGATATGGGTGAAGCAGCTGGACATTTTTCATACATTGAAGACCCCGATGGCACCCTTATTGAATTTGTAGAAACACATAAAATACCAATACTCAAAAAAATCGGTTGGTACCTCGATATTCGAAAAAGAGACGCTCTAAAACCTTTACCTCGCTGGATGGTTAAGAGTATGGGACTAAATAAGAAAAAATAAAACAACATGAAATTTAAATTTACGCTCACTTACCTTTTAATTGGTTCGTTAGCCATAATTGCATTTGTATTCTTCAACATGCAAAAACCCCAATCTACAACTGCTCAATTGGATAATCACCCAGGTTGGTTTAAGCAGTTTGTTAAATTGAAAGGTGATGAGAATGGTCAAATTCCTCATGGTCTAACTATGAAGTGGTATAAAGCAGATCAAGCAAACCAATTACTTCACAAAAAGGCAGTAAATGATCTGGAAAATATCAAAGAAATTGGACCTTTTAACGTAGGTGGACGAACAAGATCCATCTTAATCGACTACAATAACCCAAACCGATACATTTGTGCTGGAGTTTCTGGTGGAATATGGGTGTCAGAAAATAGGGGTGAATCATGGAAAATTGTAAACGATTATGCTCCTACCCTATCCGCTACTTGTTTGACACAAAGCCCATTCAATCCTTCTTTGTTCTATTATGGAACGGGCGAAAGCTATGGGAATAGTGCAGATTTAGGTGGACTTGGCATTTTTAAGTCAGAAGATGGAGCCAAATCATTTGAACATCTAGAACATACCATGACTAGTGATTTTGATCGTGGAATTTGGGATATTGAGCATTCACTTGTCCTGGATAGTACCATATATGTAGCTACTCACACTCGAGGTTTATGGAGAAGTACTGATGCTGGTCAAAACTTCACTAGAATTTATACCACATCTACTCAGGTCAATGAAATTGAAGTAAGGGATGATAGTACAATACTTATTGCTATGTCTGGGGTTGGTGTTGTGGAAATACACGAGCGAACACTAGTGTCAAAAAGACTTAATGGAGGCGAATGGCCATCTAGCGGATACACACGAGTCAGTTTTGACTATTGCCGAGATTTCCCTAACGTCATGTATGCTCAACTTGGAGGTGCCGATCTATTTAGCTTGTATGGTATTTACAAAACATCTAATGGAGGAAAGACATGGAAAAGACTTCCAGATCCACCTGCTAACGTAAGCTATGCTCAAGCATGGTACTGTTTTAAAATATCTACTGCACCTGCAGACTCCAATTTTATTGCTAGTTTGTGTGTAGACCCGATCTACTCTAAAAACAGTGGCTCTTCATGGTTGAATATGGCAGACCCACATGCGGATTATCACGAGGTTAGTTGGATTAATGACAATGAATTTTTAATTGGTAATGATGCCGGTGTCAGTCGTTTTAATAAAAACAACATGACGAGGTATGAAGACTTGAATAACGGTTTAAATATTACCCAGTTTTATGCTGGACACTACTATCCAACAGGAGAATCAATCATTGGAGGAACTCAAGACAATGGAACCCGTTTTAGTAACGAGGGTAACCAAACATTCAGTAACATTAATGGTGGTGATGGTGCGTTTTGTGCAGTTAATCAACAAGATGATCGAGTTCGGTACGTCTCGTCACAATACCTCAATATGAGAAGACAGAGCACTTCAGGAAACAGAAATATAAGTCGTGATATAAGAAATGCTGTTGGGGGCAATGATGGAGTATGGTTTATCAATCCTTTTGAAATCAATAATTTGGATGGAGACCAAATTTATGTACCTACTAAACGAGCTACCTATCGTTCTCTAGATGCTGGTGATAGTTGGATAGAACTAACTACGGATTTATTAGGAGACACTTATGCTGTTGGTTTGAGTAATTCTACAAATCCAACTGCCTACATCGGCGGTACAGCATCTCGATTGTACCGAGTGAAAAATGCTGGGTTAACGCAACCTAACTTGGAGGAAAGCATGTGGACTACTCAGTATCCAGGCTTCCTTGGTAGCACCATCGGATGTATTGAAGTTGACCCCAATAATGATAGCACCATTTATTGTGGGCTTGTTAACGTAAACACTCGACCACGTATTTGGAGAATTCGAAATGCTATTTCTGATAACCCTGTGTGGGATGACATCAGTGCTAACCTCCCTGAAAGTTTACCCGTAAACTGGATTGAAGTTGACCCTGATATGAGTGAGCATATATTAATCGGTACCGACTATGGACTATACACCTCACTAAATGCTGGGGCAAGTTGGCAAAAAGAAATGCGTATACCGAATGTTCCTATAGATCAAATTCGTTTGAGAAGTAGTGACCGAAAATTATTCATCTACACGCATGGTCGTGGTATATGGACTGCTGATTTAACCAATGATCCAGTTGCATCTATTCAAAACCAACAATTATTAGAAGTAAGTATCTACCCAAATCCAGCTGATAATTTCGTACACATTAATGGCGAATTTGATCAGGTGAATATCTACTCTTTAACTGGTAAAAAAATGGGTTCTTTCTATGAGCATGATGTCCCCACATCATCGTTGCAAAATGGAACTTACTTTTTTGAGGTAGTTAACGGAAACCAAACGAGTACCAAAAAATTGGTAATCGCTCACCCTTAAAATTAAGCAATTGCTTTAACAATTTCTTTTCGCTGATTAGACAATTCGTCTTTGTCTTTTTCTTTCATTCCAAACCAGGCTAGTTGTTTCCAAAAATAAGGCAGTAAGTCAACGAGTCTAAACCAACAAATTCCACCATATGTAGAACCTGCAGTCAATAAAATTGCCCATAAAGGCGAAACCCAATTAAAGAAGAAAATAGCAACCCCCGTCACAAGAAACAAGGACAAAATCATTGCAATACCTACCTTTAGGGAATCATGAAAGACGACATTTTTGATTTTTTTATCAATCAATGACATAGAAAATTGCCATATTAACCTCCAAACAATATATGTTGGTAAACTCACACCGAAAGTAAAAAGAGCAATAAATACAGAAATTGCATCAAAAGATCTCCCCCCAACATTGGCATCATCAACATCAAAATCACGCAATGACTTCATATAGCTCCGAACTTTTTTAGCTGTACTTTCACTAATAGAATTGAGTTTTGCAATCGATAATTCCCAAGTGTTAATAGACTTAAACGTAAAAGGACGATAATTCTCATTAATCATGAGTTCTTGTAAGAACTCTTTTTCTACCGTAAAATCTCCTTTTGTTATCACCACATGATTCTCCAACGATTCTTGTAGCATATTGGTAAATTGCTCTGCAACTTTCTTTTCATTTTCTTGGATAGCTTCTTTGTAATCTTTAACTGCGATTGGTTTGTCAAATGAAACATGGATAGTCTGCATTAAAGAACCGAACTTTGAATAATTTACAGCAGTTGGAACAATATGAAGATCCAAATTGTAATCACTCCTTTTAGCCATATCAATTGCAATATGACCTGTTCCCTTTCTTAGCCTGCGAACGGCCTTTTCTGGATAGGAGCTTCCCTCAGAAAAGATAAGAACTGTCTCATTTTTTGTAAAAAGATCGTACAACTCATCCATGGTTTGAGTATTCCCTTTACGAGCTACCTCAGAATTGGCATCTCGGGCTCTAAAAATAGGCCTCAAACGCATACTTCTGAATAAGTAGTTAGGTAATGGTTTTAGGAAAACATCCCCACGAGTAAGCGTATACATTTTACGTCCACTCATATGTTCATAGACTACCCCATCTAAAAACGAATTGGGATGATTACCTGCTAAAAGAACAGGTTTATCTTTTGGAAAATTTTTAAATCCATCAAAATGAATTTTTCGAACAAAACCACCTAATGGCAACCTCAGCGAGTTTCTACAAAAATGAAATACCCAATCTTTAAACATGTTTAACTTTTATGAAATCACCGTACCACTTTGATCTGTAATTTTCTGACGGATCTTTAACAAATTATCGTGGACCTGTTGTAATATCATAATATCTTCATCCGTTTCCGCGACTTTTAACTTCTCTTGGTTTTCTTTCATCAATAGATCAATGTGCTTGAGCTTTAAATAATTTAAATTCTCTATCACTTGACTTTTGTAGTTTTCTTGTTCGGATTTTACAAATTTTTCAAAATTATCTTCCCATCCCTTACTCAAGTTATGACGGACAGAAAGTACCTCTGCCGCTATTTTACTGGATGTCGCATTTCTTATGAAATAGAGCTCATTGAGCACTTTTTGGTCCTTTAAATGGGCATATGCATCTTTAAATATCTGACTGTATTCCTCTGAAATAGGCCATATTTGTTCTTCTTCAAATTCATTGAAGATAAACTCAGCTACCGTCATCTCATCATTAAATTCTTTGTCAGCATGGAGGATTAATGTTTTTAAAATTTCTTCCTCTTGATAATTCTTATTGTCTGTTATGTTGGGCGAACTTCTAGTTTCATAATTCGGCTGGTATTCAAAACCAGGTGGTGGACCTTCAGAAAAAGATGATGTATTCGCTTTTTGAACTCGTCGTTCTTCTCGATCTTTTTGTTTACGATTGTTGATTCGGAATTTATTAACCTCCTCTATAATTATTCGTTCTGGAATATCTAATTTATTAGATGTTTCTGAGATAAAAGCTGCACGTTTGAGCGGATCAGGTAAAGCTGCAATATTCTCTGCAACTAAACGAGCTGCCTCTGCTTTTTGTATTGGATCTGAGGAATTTTCACCCAATTTCACTTCTTGGATGAGTTCCACAAAATTTTTGGCTGAGTCGTTTACATACTCATGAAATGCAGCACTTCCTCTTTTTTGAATAAAACTGTCTGGGTCTTCATCTGCAGGAAAGAGAACAACTTGAACATTGATGTCTGCTGATAAAAGAGTCTGAATATGTTTCAAACTTGCATTAACCCCAGCTTCGTCTCCATCAAATAACATCGTTACTTGATGAGTAAATCGCTTAATTAATCGTGCTTGTTCTTCTGTGAAAGCCGTACCGCTGGCAGCTACAACGTTATCCACCCCACTTTGATGTAAACTTACCACATCCATATACCCTTCAACTAAAAATACGGCGTCATTTTTTCGGATGGATTGTTTACATACGTTCAATCCATAGAGCTCCTTTCTCTTCTCATACACCACAGTTTCAGGACTATTCAAATATTTAGGTGCCTTGGTATCTTTTTTAATTATTCGACCGCCAAAACCTAACACTTTCCCAGATACACTAAATATTGGGAAAACAATTCTATCTAAAAAGGTATCACGAAGATTCGACTCTATAATTCCTTGATCATCATTTATCTTTTTAACTAGACCAGCATCGAATAGCTGTTGAGATGTATAACCATTTTTTATTCCTTCTTGCAAAAGATGATCTCGTTGAGTTCCACTGAGACCAATAAAGAACTGATCGATTGTTTGCTGGTTTATTCCACGTTCTGTCAAATAGGGTTTATAGATTACCTTCCCATCCTGACTTGAATTTAATCGTTCATAAAAGTGATTTTTTGCAAATTCAAGACATGCATATACTCCGTCTTTTACTCGAGCTTCCTCTTTCAACTCATCTACATCAATCTGCCCCTCATCTATCTCAATATTATACTTTTCAGCCAAAAACTTAATCGCAAGTGGGTATGATAACCCCTCGTGTTGCATTATAAATTGAAAAATATTTCCTCCCTCACCACAACTAAAGCATTTGAATATCCCCTTACTCGGCGAAACACTCATGCTTGGACTCTTGTCATCGTGAAAAGGACAAAGCCCTTTAAAGTTAGCTCCAGCTCTTTTAAGGGTAACATATTCACCGACTACTTCCTCTATTGGAGCAACATCAAAAATTTTATCTATGACTTCTGGTGGTATCAATTTACTACAAATGAAATGAATTGCTTCTAAACATGATAACAATGTGGAGAGATATTATCATCCCATTAAAAAACAAATTATCTACCTTTGAAGTATGAACCTATCTGATAGGATTAAACATCAAGTAGATGCTAACTTTGATGAGCTAGTAGCCACAAGAAGACATTTGCATAGTCACCCTGAACTGAGTTTTGAAGAATTTGAGACTACTAAATTTATCGCTAATAAATTAAAGTCCTTGGGATATGATCTTCAGCAAATTACTGAAACTGGTGGATACATTGATATTCGAGGGAAAAATCCAGACTCCAAAGTAATTGCTCTTAGAGGAGATATTGATGCCCTCCCTATTCTTGAAAAAACAGGCAAAGAGTATGCTTCAAAAAATGATGGTGTGATGCATGCTTGCGGTCACGATGTACACACAACTTGCTTACTAGGAGCAATTCAAATTATCGATACAATGAAGGATGAATTTGAAGGCACTATCCGTTGCATTTTTCAGCCCGGTGAGGAGAGACTGCCTGGTGGGGCAAGTATTATGATTAAGAATGGTGTCTTAAAAAAACCTCAAGTTGAAAAAATAATGGGTCAGCATGTGATGCCTCTCATTGATGTAGGAAAAGTAGGTTTTAGAAGCGGTCTTTATATGGCTAGTGCAGACGAAATATATATCAAAGTCATTGGGAAAGGTGGTCATGGAGCCCATCCACACCAAAATATTGATCCTGTATATATTGCTGCTCAAATCATCACACAACTCCAATCAGTTGTAAGTAGACATGCCAAACCAAGTATTCCAAGTGTTTTGAGTATTGGGAAAGTTATTGCAAATGGTGCTACAAATATTATCCCTAATGAAGTTTCTATGGAGGGTACATTCCGAACATATGACGAAGAATGGCGTAATAAAGCTCATAAACTAATCATAAAAACGTGTAACGAAACTGCTCAAATACACGGTGCAAAATGTGAAGTTGAAGTTAGAAAAGGATATCCCTTTCTCAAAAATGACGAGGACTTAACTACCGAAACTATAAATTGGGCAAAAGAGTATCTTGGAGAGGATAATATAGAAGAACTAGAACTTTGGCCTGCTGGTGAAGATTTTGCCTATTACTCTCAAGAAATTCCAGCAAGCTTCTATCGCTTAGGAATTAGAAACCAAAATAAGTTTGATCAGACCATGTTGCATACTCCAACTTTTGATATTGACGAGGATGCACTCAAGATTGGGGCAGGATTAATGGCTTATCTTGCATTGAGAGAATTAAACCAATGATCTAAATACTAAATCTTACTTTCATGAAAACTCATCAACAAATCCTAGGTCAAGAGGGCGAAAATATTGCTACAAAATATTTGATTGACAAAGGCTACATTATTCTCAAACGCAACTTCAGATGGGGTCATGCTGAAGTTGACATTATTGCCCAATTCAACTCACAACTTGTTGTTGTAGAAGTAAA
>JAHEGS010000134.1 GCA_024645005.1 Bacteroidota bacterium | reverse complement strand
GGCTCTAATGATTTTACATCTCCATATAATGGTATTACCTTTGGCGGAATTGAATATTATCTCTCCGCAGCGGCAACACATAGATACTGGGCAACGCACAATAATTGTGATACAACTCCTACTATGATTTCAGTAAGCCCCTCTGTAGAGCGATATACTTGGTCAACTGCGTCAGGTTGCGTCTATGTGGAGGAATTAAAGGTGATAGGAGGAGGACATGATTGGCCTGGAAGTTTTGGGGATATGACAATTGATGCTAGCTCAGAGATTTGGCAATTCGTTTCTCGCTATGACATAAATGGAATAATAGAATGTTCAACAGCATCAATAAATAAAAATAATATAGAAAATTTTAAAGTTTATCCTAACCCCGTTAAAAATGCTATTCATATTAGCGTAGGTACAGAATTTATTGGAAATCGTTATGCTATCACATCTATTTCTGGACAAAAAGTATCTGAAGGAAAGATTGAGAAAGAAGAATCAGTTGTAAATATTCAAGATTTATCTGAAGGAATTTATTTCATGAAATTAGACGAAAATATTCATCAGTCTTTCAAAATAATTAAACAATAGACTAAAGATTCGATAACAATCTAAAAGACTCTACCAATAAAATCCAGGAGCCTCGCAGTTTGCGGGGCTTTTTTGGTTTTGTTATATATTTACAAAATGAAAAAATATGTAATTACCTTTCTTATTGGACTAGTACTCTTTTTTATTCTTGGTGGTGTTTTTGGTACATTGGTTTTTTTGCCTGAAATGGCAAGTTGGCACGAAGCTTTCCCAAATGCGGTTAGAGAAACTCCTGATTTTGTCTCCGGCTTCATTGTTGGATTAATTCAGCTCATTGCACTTATTTATCTTTTAGATAAGTTATCCATTAACGATTTAAAAAATGGTGCTGTTTTTGGTTTGGTTTACAGTGTCGTATTATGGTTAATTATAGACCTTCAAATGGTGTCAACTACCCATATAGTCTCATATAGCTATGTAGGATTAGATGCAGTATTATCTGCTGTTATGGGAGCAGTTTTAGGTGCAGTTATGGCATGGTCATTAAAGAAATATGCTTAATGATTTATACTTTAAATAAATACACATTTAATTATTACATTATGGCATAACATATACCTCAGATAATAAGAGGTGATTTTTGTTACTGCCATGACAGCGGAGTAGTTGAATTAGAGTTCACTATTCCGCTTTTTTATTTTGGTGTTATTTCTTGACGACAGAATTTTCAAATAAATTAATTACAATTGTATCACTAATATTGAGAAAAAAATGATTAATAAATCCTACTACATTGCACTTATAATTCTTCCTATTTTTGCATTTAATAGTTGTTCTGACAAAGAAACGGAAACAGGCACACCCTCACCTTCGATTGAAGTTCCTGAAGGATATTCGTTAGTATGGTCAGACGAATTCAATGGTAGTTCAATAAATTCAAGTAATTGGAACTACGAAATTGGAGATGGAACAGATTATGGTCTCAAAGCTGGTTGGGGAAACAAAGAATTACAATTATATACGAACGATTCTGAAAATTCTGGAATTGTTAACGATGGTGATGCTAGTTCACTTTATATTAAAGCTCTAAGTGATGGAGCAGGTGGGTTCAGCTCAGCTAAACTTACCACAAATAGGCTAGTTAGTGTACGTTTTGGTCGTGTTGAAGTTAGAGCCAAAATGCCGAAAGGACAGGGTATGTGGCCTGCTATTTGGATGCTAGGAGATAATATTGACCAAATCGATTGGCCAGGTTGTGGTGAAATGGATTTAGCAGAGGTAATAGGAAATGAGCCAAGCAAATTGTATTCTACAGTTCATTACACTGATAAAGATAATTCACACACAGAAGTTCAAGAAACCTATGAATTGATTGATGGTACATTCAATGACGCTTATCATGTCTTTAGTTTAGATTGGACACCTGAGAATCTTACATTTACGGTTGATGGTATTCTTGTGTCCCAAGTTCCGATAGAAGCTGATATGAAAGAATTTTTAAGAAGTTTTTATTTGGTCCTTAATGTTGCGGTGGGAGGAAATTGGCCAGGATCACCAGATGCTAGTACCGATTTTCCTCAAACGATGTATGTAGATTATGTACGTGTATTTGAGAAAAACGGATTTGAACCTCCAGTGGCACCTGTTTTGAACATAGAAGAAGAAACGATAGGTCAAGATATTGATTCTAATATTGTATACTATGCAATAAAAAATGATTTTCTTAGTGTTCTTGGTGATGCTAGTATTGTTGTATATGGTGGAGGAGGAGAACCCAGTGTTGGTTCATCTGAATCAGCTATCGATGGCGATCGAAGTATGGAATTTGACTATCCAGGTGATAGCTGGGGCGGAGGTTATATTGAACTAAAAAACACAGTAGATCTGAGTAGTTATAGTTTAGTTAAGTTTTCACTTAACAAAGCGGCCGAAATCGTAAATGCAGAAATAAAATTGGAAAGCCCAACAACAGATTTCTTTGTGTATCTCAAAGATTATTCGGGTGTTGATGTGGGACAAGGATTTGTAGAATACAGCATTCCGTTAGGTGATTTTACTGGTTTGAATCTGTCTGAAATTTCAATTCCATTTTCTATGTGGAATACTCAAAACGCGGATGACAATTTTGTTGGAGGAACAGTCTTAATTGATAATATACACTTTAGTAACTAGTCTGTAGTTAAGTTTATGTTATTTTGGAAATCAATTAAATATTTTTTTTATAATTTTAAAATTAAATTTTTGGTAAAAAATAAATATTATTATGTTCGAAGCATGATACGGAATTACTTTATACTTTTTGTTCAGTTTTTATTTGTTTTTTCTTCACTTGCACAAGATGTAAAGAAAAAAGTGGTCATAGAAGGTTTTGTGACAAGCCCAGCTATATATGGCGGCTTCGGTCCTAGGGCTTATCAAACTTTTGCTCAATTTGGTGATAGACATTCTCTTGATGACCATGAAATAATAATTGTTCACGGTGATTGTTATAACTGCTCTGGAGCAGATTTTGATACTATACACGATGGTATGTATCACCAGGAATATGCAGAAGGAATGAATTCAATTGGGGCCAATGGTTTCCCTAATGTTTCTCTTGATAGAACTCCTGCAGTAGGTGTTCCATATACAAATACATTTGATTCAGCTTTTAATATTTACAGCACGAGAGAAGCTGCTGCAAATATTGATGTTACAGCAGATTTTAATCCAGCAACTAGAGAACTAAATGTTTCTGCAGATATTGAGTTTTTTAAAAATGTAGGAAATTATAGACTGGCACTTGCAATCACTGAACATAAAGTTCATAGAATAGACGATATTGAATATTCTCAATGGAATTTTTATTCCCCATGGTGGAATGGACCCAATGATGTTGGTAATATTACTGATTCAATTGCTGCCTTTGGTGTTGAATATTGGAAAAGAGAACCAAGAGTGGCGTCAGTATATGTGAAGCATCCTCATGTTGCTCGTGCAATACTTCCATCATTTGATGGAGATCCAAGTAGTTTGCCCGCTAGCA
>JAHEGS010000110.1 GCA_024645005.1 Bacteroidota bacterium | reverse complement strand
ATGATGATTAACTTGAGCTAATTCATCCTCAATCCCTTTGAGCAGCTCATCAGCCTTGAATGAGTCAAATTTTGAAATACGTTTGATTTTGATTTCAGTTAGTCGAATGATATCATCTTCAATGACAGCTCTTTTGAGGGATTTAACGTGGGGTTTGAGTCCTGTGTCAATAGCCTTAATTACAGCTTCCCATGTTTCAGCCTCTTCAATGTCCCGATAAATTTTTTCTTCAATGAATATTTTCTCTAACGAACTAAAGTGCCATTTTTCTTCTAGTTCGTTTCGTTTTATTTCAAGCTCTTTTTTAAGGAGGTCAACTGTATTTTCAGTGTTGATCTTTAGGATTTCTGATACGCCAAGAAAAACAGGTTTTTTGTCTACAATTACACAGGCATTTGGTGATATGGAAACTTCACAATTGGTGAATGCATACAATGCATCAATAGTCTTATCTGTAGAAATATTGTTGGGTAGATGTATTTCTACTTCAACATCTTTAGCTGTATTGTCAACAACCTTTTTGATTTTAATTTTCCCCTTATCATTGGCCTTCAGAATACTATCTATTAGTGATCCTGTTGTCACCCCATGAGGAACGTCTTTGATAGCAATGATATTCTTACTTTTTTCAATGATTGTAGCTCTTATTTTAATTCTACCGCCTCGTCTACCATCTTGATAATCAGATACATCTATCTGCCCCCCTGTTTGAAAGTCAGGATAAATAGTGGCTTTTTTACCTTCTAAAATCTTAATGCTACCCTTGATTAATTCAATGAAATTGTGAGGCATTATTTTGGTGCTCAAACCAACGGCAATGCCCTCAACACCATGAGCCAAGAGAAGTGGAAATTTTAAGGGTAGGGTAGTGGGTTCGTTTTTTCTACCGTCATAAGATTTTTGCCATTGTGTGGTTTGCTTATTGAAAGCAATGGATAAAGCAAATCTATTGAGTCTTGCTTCGATATATCGAGGAGCAGCAGCACCGTCTCCAGTTCGAACATCACCCCAGTTTCCCTGACAATCAATGAGAAGGTCTTTTTGTCCCATATTTATAATGGCACCACCTATAGCTGCATCACCATGGGGGTGATATTGCATCGTACTACCGATGATATTGGCTACTTTATTGTAGCGTCCATCATCCATTTCTTTCATAGCATGTAAGAATCGTCGTTGTACGGGTTTTAATCCGTCATTGATGTGAGGAACTGCACGTTCGAGGATAACATAGCTGGCATAGTCTAAAAACCAATCTTCATACATCCCCTTCAAGGCACGTTGCCCGTCTTCAAGATCTACGTTTATGATTTTTTCTGTTTGACCGTTATCGTCTAATTGTTCGTTCTCCTCCATATTTTACCTATACTGCTTCTTTGGCTTTTAATTCAATAGCTTCTGTATTTTTATTTTGGCCTTCTTCTTCATTTTTATCATCTTCTCCTTCTTGATTCTCAGAAGCCTCGTCCATTTCGATACGGAGGTTATTGATGATAAATTCTTGTCGATCTTGGGTATTCTTACCCATGTAATATTGAAGTATTTTAGAAATACTAGTGTCTTCGTTGAGTAAAACCGGTTCTAATCGGATATCTTCACCAATAAACCCACCAAATTCATCTGGAGAAATTTCACCTAATCCCTTGAAGCGAGTAATCTCTGGATTTTTACCTAATTTTTTAATGGCATCTAGTCTTTCCGCGTCATTGTAGCAGTAGATCGTTTCTTTCTTGTTTCGGACTCTGAATAGCGGAGTCTCAAGAATATAAACATGGCCTTTACGAACTAAATCAGGAAAAAACTGCAAGAAAAAGGTGAGAATTAGCAAACGAATGTGCATTCCGTCAACATCAGCATCTGTTGCTATGATAATTTTATTATACCGAAGATCATCAATACTTTCCTCAATATTTAATGCATGTTGAAGTAAGTTGAATTCTTCGTTTTCATAAACTATTTTCTTTTTGAGACCAAATGAATTTAGGGGTTTACCACGTAAACTAAACACCGCTTGTGTTTGTACATCCCTTGCTTTGGTAATGCTTCCTGATGCAGAATCTCCCTCAGTTATGAACAACGATGTATCCAGTCTATTCTCTTTTTTCTCATCTGTAAAATGAACTCTACAATCCCTTAATTTCTTGTTGTGAACACTTGCCTTTTTTGCTCTTTCACGAGCAATTTTGCGAACACCAGCCATGTCCTTACGTTCACGTTCACTAAGTTGAATTTTCTTGAGAAGAGCATCGGCTACTTCTGGATTCTTATGCAGGAAATTATCGAGTTTGGATTTTACAAACTGATTGATCTCTGCTTTAAGTGATGGTCCATCAGGAGCGATTTCGGTGCTTCCCAATTTCGTTTTTGTTTGAGATTCAAATACAGGCTCTTGAATACGAACTGAGATAGCAGATACAAGTGATGCCCTTACATCGGTGCTATCAAAACTTTTTCCATAAAAATCACGAATGGTCTTGACTAATGCCTCCTTGAATGCTGCAACGTGAGTTCCTCCTTGCGTAGTATTTTGGCCGTTTACAAAAGAATAGTAATCTTCACCATAGTGATTGTCGTGCGTTATGGCTATTTCAATATCACCTTCTTTTAAGTGGATAATTGGGTACTTAGTTTCTTCTAGATTTGTTTTTCGCTCTAGTAAATCTAGCAGTCCATTTTTGGAAAAATATTTACTTCCATTGAAGTTAACCGTGAGCCCGGCATTTAAGTATACATAGTTCCACATCTGATTGTCGATGTAGTCTGTGATGTATTTATGATTTTTGAATACTTCAGAGTCAGCAATGTATTCAACATAGGTGCCGTTTTTTTCCTCAGACTTATTTTCAATTTCTTTAACTAGTGTTCCTCGTTCAAAAATGGCTTCTTTGCTTTTGCCATCACGAAAACTTTTTACCATAAAATAGGAGGAAAGTGCATTGACAGCTTTGGTACCCACACCATTTAGACCTACAGACTTTTGAAAAACTTTGCTGTCATATTTTGCACCAGTATTGATTTTGCTGACAACATCAACCACTTTTCCAAGCGGAATTCCACGACCATAGTCACGAACAGAAACTTTATTTTCAGCTAGTTTAATCTCGATTCGTTTACCATTTCCCATCATGAATTCATCAATGGAATTATCGATGACTTCTTTTATTAAAATATAGATGCCATCTTCGGCAGAAGAACCGTTTCCAAGTTTACCGATGTACATACCAGGTCTTAGACGGATGTGTTCTTTCCAATCTAAGGACCGAATACTATCTTCATTGTACTGATTTTCAGGCATTTATAATAATGGTAAGGATTTTGTCTACGCTAAACGTCCAAATTTAGCACGGATAGACTTTTAACCATGTTTGACATGGGAGTATTTATAAACAGTTTGGTGGAAAACTAATACTCAGTATCCAATAAAATAAACGCTGGAAATCCACTAATAGTGGACTTTTTAAATTTTAAGCATCAAAAGGTTGGAACGAGGTATTCGTCATTGCTTTTCTCATATTGGTGATGGCGTATCTCATTCTTCCAAGTGCTGTATTAATACTAACATCAGTCATTTTAGCAATTTCTTTGAAGCTTAAATCACCATAATGTCTTAGTATCAAAACTTGACGTTGCTCAGGTGGAAGTTTGTCGATAGCAGCTCGAACCAAACTTTCTTTTTCAGATCTAATTATTTGCTGCTCACGATTTTCTGTTTTAATCTTAATTGTTCTAAAAACATCTTGACCACTGGAATCCGTAATTGTAGGCATTCTCTTGGTTTTTCTAAAGTAGTCAATGGCCATATTGCGAGCTATTCGTGCAGCCCATGGTAGAAACTTACCCTCTTCATTGTACTTACCTGCCTTCAGATTCTTTATAATTTTTATGAATGTTTCTTGAAAAATATCTTCAGCAATATAAGAGTCTTTTACAATGAGGATAATAGTAGTGAATAGTCGGTCTTTGTGGCGTTTTATAAGCATTTCTAGACAAGATTCATTGCCCTGGATGTACTGCTTTACCAACGATTGATCAGAAATTTTTGAATTATGCATAATACCTATGGTTAATTGGTTGATTAAAAAAAAGGTTAACTAGTATAGGTATTGCGTATAGGCTTTATATTTTATGTTGACTACTAAAATAATATTCAATTCCTAAACTTACAAGCGATTCTCGTGTTTTATAATAGAATAAGGCGAAATTTGCACTTTATCCTCAGAAAATGATTTTAAAATGACAATTCAGAAATACATTGATATTCAAAATGCTCATTTACACAACCTCAAAAATGTGAATGTGAGGATACCACGTAATCAACTTACTGTTGTAACTGGATTATCTGGATCGGGAAAATCATCGTTGATTTTTAATACACTGTATGCTGAAGGACAAAGGAGGTATGTAGAAAGTTTGAGTAGCTATGCTAGACAATTTTTAGGTAGACTTGAGAAACCTATGGTTGATAATATTCAAGGATTAACTCCATGCATTGCTATTGAGCAAAAAGTAAATACACGGAATCCAAGAAGTACAGTTGCTACTAGTACAGAGTTGTATGACTATCTTAAATTACTTTGGGCTCGAGTAGGTAAAACAATATCTCCAATCAGTGGAGAAGAGGTAATGAAACATTCCACCCAAGATGTTTTGAAATATATATTGGGATTAGAAGACGAAACTGTATATATCTGTTTTAAACCTTCAACCAATGCTGACTCAAAAACACTTGATGATATGCTTCAAAAAGGGTATATCCGTATTCTTCAGAATAATGAGGTATACAGAATAGAAGATGTCTTGGAAAATAATGAATTCAACAGTGATTACTTGGTAGTAGTTGATCGTTTGAAAACAAAAAAAACAGATGAGGAATATATTAACCGTTTGACCGATTCTATAGAAACTGCATTTTGGGAGGGAATAGGAGAGGTTTATATTGTGACATCTGTTGGCACGAAAGAATTTAATAATCGATTTGAACTAGATGGAATTCAATTTGAAGAACCCTCCATTAATTTATTAAGCTTTAACAATCCATATGGTGCTTGTGATGAATGTGAGGGCTTTGGAAGTATTATAGGTATTGATCCTGAGCTTGTTATTCCTAATCGATCATTATCATTATATGAAAATGCCATAGCTTGTTGGAAAGGTGAAACATTGAGTGCTTGGAAAAATGATTTTATACAATCATCTGCGAAGTATAAATTTCCTATTCACAGACCTATTCGTGATCTTTCAGACAAGGAGCTTAATTTGTTGTGGGTTGGAAATAGCCATGTAAATGGACTTGATCAGTTTTTTAATTATTTAAAAGAGAATTCATATAAGATTCAATACCGTGTATTATTGAGTAAATACAGAGGTAAAACAACCTGTCCTTCTTGTTCAGGGACACGAATACGAAAAGATGGGAGTTATGTGAAAATATTCAATGAAAATGATAACCCATCGTTTATGGAACATGAAAATCAATCCTCACTAAAAGATATCATTTTATTGAATATTAGTGAGGCCAGACAATTTTTTAAAGCTCTTGTATTACCCAAACAAACTGCTGATATTGCTAAACCCATTTTAGTGGAAATTAATAATAGATTGGATTACCTAATGAGAGTTGGACTTGGGTATTTAGGACTGAATAGATTAAGTAATTCGCTGAGTGGTGGTGAAAGTCAAAGAATTAATTTGGCTACGTCACTTGGAAGTAGTTTGGTTGGGAGTAGTTATATTTTGGATGAACCTAGTATTGGTCTTCATTCTAAGGACACAGAGCAGTTAATTTCAGTTTTAGAAGACCTTAAAAATAATGGAAATACGGTTGTAGTTGTTGAGCATGACGAAGACATCATGAATGCATCAGATTATCTCATAGATATGGGGCCTGAGGCTGGTCATTTAGGGGGTCAAGTGGTTTATTCTGGAGAGTACAAGAACATTACTGGTCAAGAAACATTGACTGCTATGTACCTCGATGGAAAAGAAGAAATCAGTATCCCATCAGTTCGAAGAAAATGGAATAACAAGATTACACTTGTAAAAGTAGCCCAAAACAACCTTAAGGGATTTACGGTAGATTTTCCATTAAATACATTAACTGTAGTTACAGGAGTAAGTGGCAGTGGAAAGACCTCGCTTGTAAAAGGGATTTTATATCCAGCTATGCTTAGGGAGACACAACAATACAGCACTCAACGAATTGGGGAAGTCAAAGAAGTAAATGGAGATTTTAGTTCTATTTCGACAACTGAGCTTGTCGATCAGAACCCCATTGGTAAATCCAGTAGAAGTAACCCCGTCACTTATGTAAAGGCCTATGATTTGATTCGCGATTTATATAGCACAATGCCTTTATCCAAACAGCGTGGTTTTAGAGCTAAGCATTTTTCATTTAACGTAGATGGAGGTCGGTGCGAAAATTGTCAAGGGGAGGGAGAAGAAATCGTAGAAATGCAGTTTATGGCTGATTTACATTTGACCTGTGAAGATTGTGGCGGTAAGCGTTTCAAAGATGAAGTATTGGAGGTTACGTTTAAGCAAAAAAGTATTTTTGATGTGTTAAACTTGACGGTTGATGAAGCTATCGAATTCTTTCATGGCCAGCGATCAATAATCAATAAGCTGTTACCACTTCAACAAGTGGGATTAGGATATGTGAAATTGGGTCAGAGTAGCAACAGTCTAAGTGGTGGTGAAGCTCAACGGATCAAACTAGCTACTTTCCTTGCAAAATCTCAACACAAAGAGAAGGTCTTATTTATTTTCGATGAACCTACAACGGGGCTTCATTTCCATGATATAAAGAAACTACTAAAGTCCTTCAATGCTTTGATTGATAAGGGTCATAGCATAGTGGTCATCGAACATAATTTAGATGTTGTTAAGTGTGCGGATTGGGTTATAGACTTAGGTAAAGAGGGAGGAGATGCGGGTGGAGAATTGGTTTTTGAGGGTACTCCTGAGGAAATGATTCAACCTGAGGTGCTCAAGAATTCGTATACTGCTCAATATCTAAAACAGAAGATGAGTTAACTTAATACTTCTATTTTTGGGGCAGCAGCTAAAATTCCTTGAGATACTCCGTCAGCATATTTATCAAAGTTTTGATTAAACAATGTTGCTAAGTGGTTTGCTTTTTTATCATAATCAGCCTTATTTTTCCAAGTATTTCTTGGGTTTAGCAAATTTGAAGGAACATCAGGACACACAGTAGGCATATGAACACCAAAAATGGGGTGTGATTCATAAGAAACATGGTCTAAATTTCCGTTCATAGCTGCATCGAGCATAGCTCTAGTATATTTGAGTTTCATGCGAGATCCAGTGCCGTATGGCCCTCCTGTCCAACCCGTATTCACAAGCCAAACATTTACATTTTGTTCTTTCATTTTAGCCCCTAGCATATCAGCATATTTCCCTGGGTGTAAAGGAATAAAAGCCTCTCCAAAACATGCTGAAAAAGTGGCTTCAGGCTCATTTATTCCTTCTTCAGTTCCCGCTACTTTGGCTGTGTAACCACTAATAAAATGGTAACCTGCTTGTTCAGGAGTTAGTTTTGAAATAGGAGGTAGTACGCCAAAGGCATCTGCAGTTAAGAAAAAGATATTATTTGGTTGTGGTCCAACTGAGGGGATTGAAATGTTATCAATATAGTCAATAGGATATGCACATCGCGTGTTTTCTGTTACACTAACATCATCATAGTTTACAACGTCTGAGTCAGGAAAAAAACGTACATTTTCTACCAATGCACCTTCTTTGATGGCTTTCCAAATGGTAGGTTCGTTTTCTTCAGTCAAATTTATCGTTTTGGCGTAACATCCACCCTCAAAGTTAAATATGCTATTTCCGCTCCAACCATGTTCGTCATCGCCAATAAGTTTTCGCTTTGGGTCAGCACTTAGTGTTGTTTTTCCAGTGCCTGATAAACCAAAGAATACAGCTGAATCACCATCTTCACCAACATTAGCAGAACAATGCATACTTAAAACATCATGATCTACTGGTAATGTGAAATTAAGAACAGTGAATATTCCTTTCTTGATTTCTCCAGTATAGCCAGATCCTCCGATAATGTATATTTTTTTTGAAAAATCAATAATGGAGAAGTTTTCTTGTCTGGTCCCATCTCTATCCGGAACCGCCATAAAACTGGGTGCGGCTAGTATGATCCATTCTGGGTCAATAGATTTGAGTTCATCCTCATCTGGACGTATAAACATGTGATGAACAAATAAATTTTGATATGCCGTTTCTGTGACGACTCGAATAGATAAACGATATTTAGGATCTGCACAGGCATAAACGTCTCTTACAAAGATTTCTTTGTCTTGATAGTGATTTATTACTCGTTCTAAAAGTGCGTCAAATTGATCAGATGAGAAGGGTTGATTGATATCTCCCCACCACACTTGATCTTTGGTGATATCATCTTTTACCGTGAATTTATCTTTTGGGGATCTTCCTGTAAATTTACCCGTGTCGCCTGCAAGTGCTCCTGTGCTTGTTATTCTTCCCTCTCCATTTGCAACCGATGACTGGATAAGTTCATCTAGACTTAAGTTTTCATTTGTTTTCGATGCAAGTTCAAAAACACGATCTGTAATATAGTGTGACTTCATTGGTCTTACCAACATTATGTTGCTGGCAAATGTAGTTGGCCCATCCAATGTTTCTAAAAATAGCAGATTTAGTTCAATAGAAGTTGATTGATTTATAATAGTTTTAAATCACGATAATTCTATTTTACATGGTTGTTTTCTTAGCATTATAGCCTTCTTTGATGAGAATTTTCACAACTTGATTGGCCTTATCTCCTTGGATAATAAAGGTTTTGTTTTGAACTGACCCACCCACTCCGCATTGTTGTTTTACCTTTTTACATAGCTTTTCTAATACCATAGGATTTCCTTGATATCCCTCAACTACAGTCACGGTTTTTCCTCCTCGTCCTTTTTTTTCTTTACGAACGAATAACTTTTGAGCATTCTTAGGTAGGGAAATGTTCTCAGTAGACTGGCTATTATCATCTTCTTGCAGTAATTTAAAACCTTCGTCTTTTTTATTCTGAATAAAAAAGTTACTCAGATCAAGTTTTTGCATTTTTTTCTTTGTCATGAGGTACAATTATGGTTAAACTTTTTGGATGAATATGAACTGTTTGTTTGGTCTTGAGTAGTATAGGTTCCCCATCTATATGCCAAATGTCTTCACTTTTCTCTATATCTATTCTTTCTGCTTTATAAGAGGAAATCAAGGAATTCGATTTACGTCTATTTTTCAAGAATAGGATCAGATTTGGTATCTGATACCATTTTGGCTTTCTCATGATTGCAATATCCAGGAGTCCATCTTGGATATCAGCCTTGCTAGCAATCTCAAAGTTATTACCCCATTGATTTCCATTAGCAATACTCAAGCTGAAAAAAGGAAGTTTAATTTGATTGTTGGATAGTGTCAGAGAAATTTCTTTTTCATGTTTTTCACGGTAGAGTTTGAGAATGGCTTTGGCATACCCCATTAATCCTCGAACACTGGCATTATCAAATGCATGTGCAACTTGAGCTTCGAATCCACTACCAGCAATATTTACAAAGAAATACCCCGATACTTCAGCTGTATCAATTTGAATTTTATGTCCATTTAAAATGGTCTTAACATCTTTAGCTATGTTTTTTGTAAGTCCTAAAAAACGGGCTAAACCATCTCCCGATCCTTGTGGGAGTATCGCCATTATCTTACCTTCGGTTTGAGCTCTTTTTGCAACAGTATTCACTGTTCCATCACCACCAACAGCAACCAAACAATTAAAACCAGTTGAATTAAATGTGTTGAATTTTTGTATCTCGATGAACTCGGATTGAAAGTTATCGGGAAGATTTGATTTGATTTCGTCTATCAGAGCGAGATTAAATTTACTTCCCGCTTTCTTATTATAGACAAATAGGGTATTCACAACAGTTTACTTCCGAGCTATTGCACGTTTTGCAGCATTAATGACGTCTTTAACTCCTAGACCATATTTGTCAAGAAGTTCTGAGGGTTTTCCACTTTCACCAAAGCTATCATTTACTGCAACCATTTCAACAGGTGTGGGTAGGTTTCTACTTAATAATTGACAGATGCTGTCACCCATTCCTCCATTCATTTGGTGTTCTTCTGCTGTTACCACACATTGGGTAGAAGCTACAGCATCAAGAATGGCCTCATTATCCAATGGTTTGATGGTATGAATGTTAATCACTTCAGCAGATATACCTTCTTCTTCTAAAGCTTTAGCAGCCTCTAGAGAATTCCAAACAAGGTGACCAGTAGCAAATATGGTAACATCTTTTCCCTCTCTTAAGTGAAGAGCTTTTCCAATTTCAAACGAGTCAGGGTTTGTAAAAATGGGCCATTTAGGTCTGCCAAATCGGAGATATACTGGACCATAATGGTCAGCAATCGCCATAGTAGCAGCTTTTGTTTGATTATAATCGCATGGATTGATAACAACCATACCTGGCAACATTTTCATAAGTCCGATGTCTTCTAAAATTTGGTGAGTAGCACCATCTTCTCCTAGTGTTAAACCTGCATGTGATGCACATATTTTAACATTTTTATGAGAATAAGCAATGGATTGCCTAATCTGATCATAAACTCGCCCAGTAGAAAAGTTAGCAAAGGTTCCCGTAAATGGAATTTTACCTGCAGTAGCCAACCCAGCTGCCATTCCCATCATATTGGCTTCTGCAATTCCCATTTGAAAAAATCGATTTGGAAATTCATCCTGAAAAGCATTCATTTTTAGCGATCCAGTTAAATCAGCACATAAAGCAACTACATCTTTGTTTTGTAGTCCAATTTCATACAATCCAGCTCCAAAGCCTGATCGTGTATCTTTTTTTTCTAGTGTGGGATTAGTCATTAAATGTTTTTATTTTAGGTTGATGTGTTTCATTTCACCCGATTTAATGGTGAAATCTATTGTTTTTGTTTTTATGGTTTCTTTAACGGCAGATTCTCGGTAAATCAATTGGTATTTACCTGGTTGAAGTACAGTAATGTCTTGATTTCCCTTTAAGTTTAAATTTTTCACCAACATGGTTTTACCCTTCTTTTTCTGAAATATTGAAATGACAAATTTATTCCGTGTGACAATATTCAATTTACCCGGTTGTTGAACTTGGAGTGTGGTAGTTCGATCTTGAACAACATGGATGTTTTCTTGAGTTAATCTTGGTAGTGTCAATATTTCGATGGTGTAATCATCGACAAGGTACTTCTGTTTATCATTAAAGTCTTGGACATTAATGATTTCATTAGTTTCAGGATTTATAATTAATGCTTGTAAGTTTTTATAGTTGGTGATTCCATCAATTTGAAGATTAAGAAAGCCTTGAGGAGCATCTATAGCAACTGTATTGTGCTTACCAGCTGTGAATGAAACATTCTTCTTTATTATGGGAGGAGTGGTGTGAACTTTGATATCATAAACATAGGATGGGTCAATGTATAAGGTGTCAGGATTGCCACGGTAATCCAAAGTATGAATGTAATTATAGAGGGTTTTACCTGTTTTGGAATCTGTAAATGTCATATTTACATCTGTTTCTGTAGGTCTTCCATAGCTGTCTAAAAGGTTTATTTGAGCAGATGTATTATTGATAGCTTGACTGATTACCACATTGAGTACATCTTCAAAGTCATTTTCGGTTTCAGCTTCAAAATAACGACCGACACATTCAAATTGGGTTTTGAATTCTGCAGTGAGTCCTAGACCTATAATAAACGGTCGAAGGACAACACCTTGCTTTTGGAGAGCTGTTGATATAGCACAAGGATCACCATCACACTCCTCAATACCATCAGTTATTAGAATAATTACATTTCTAACATTTGGATTTTTTGGAAAGTCATATGCAGCCTCTTGAAGTGAATATGCGATTAAGGTAGTTCCTTTTGGTCGTATGGTTTTAATCTTATCCTTGATGATAAGGTGGTTATTGGGACTAAATGGAACCTCCAGTCGAGTATCCTTGCAATTTCGGTCTGTTTTTAAACTTTGGTGACCATAAACACGGAGTGCAAGTTCTAGTTCATCTTGGTATTTCAAACTATCTACCAATCTGGTCAACAAGCGTTTTGCAACTGTAATACGATTGTCTGTACCCATTTTAGCATACATACTTCCGGAGCCATCTAAAACGAATAATATTCTTGTCTTAGGCGTTTGAGCAGAGACATTAAGAGTCATGAACAAGACCAGTATCGGTAGTATTTTTTGATATACGTTCATATTTGATTAACTCTTAAATTTAAAAATTGGTATCAGTAATCACCAATTGTTGATGGGTTTTGTTCTAGTGCAGCGGCTAGTTGTTCATCGTTTGGTGGTATTCCGTGCCATTTGTGGCTACCCATCATAAAATCAACTCCATTACCCATTTCAGTATGCATCAAAATACAAATTGGCTTTCCATTTCCAGCAAGCATTCCTGCTTTGTTTAGCGTGTCTTGTACATCATTGATATCATTACCATCCATACTAATGACATTCCAATCAAAAGCCTCGAATTTGGATTTCAAATCCGTAAAGCCCATAATATCTTTTGTATCACCATCAATTTGTCGCCCATTGACATCCACGGTAGCGATTAAGTTGTCCAATTGATTATGTGCTGTATACATTACGGCTTCCCAAATTTGTCCTTCTTGTAATTCTCCATCACCCATGAGCACATATACAAGTTTATTGTCGTTGTCGAGTTTTTTGGCTTGGGCAATTCCAGCTGCTACTGACAAACCTTGACCTAAAGATCCAGAAGCTATTCTTACCCCAGGTAATCCCTCGTGAGTGGTAGGGTGGCCCTGAAGTCTTGTATTTAGCTTGCGGAAGGTTTTTAGCTCAGATACTGGGAAATAACCACTATGAGCAAGAGCACTATAATATACGGGTGAGATGTGACCATTAGATAATATAAAAACATCTTCATCGTGTGCAGACATGTTGAACTCATCTGAATTGTGACGGAGGATGTTTTGAAATAGTACGGTAAAGAATTCAGAACAACCTAATGAACCACCAGGATGACCTGATTGAACTTCATGAACCATTCTAACAATATCTCTTCGGGTTTGGTTGACTTGTTCTTGGAGTTCTGTAGTTGATTTTTTCATTTTAATTTTTCCAAAGGTGAGTTTAATTGAAGTTTTATAAAATCTTTGTGGAAACTTCTTGGAAAAGTATTGTGCCTGTTCACATCGTCGAAATAAGTGTTTCTATTCATGATTATCATGCTAATAAAGATGATTTAAATGATTTTTTGTCATCTAAATTAAAAGGCAAATACCCTAAAATAAACGCTATAATAACGCTTAAAAAGTCAACAGATGCACGTAAAAGGGCAATCAAACACAATTTAAGGTTGGAAGTGTATACAGAAGGTGATTATCCTGTAAAACAGAAAAAACCGGAGTATAAATTGATTGATAAATCAAAATTCGTTCACATCATTGGCTTTGGTCCTGCTGGGATATTTGCGGCACTTAAATGCTTGGAATTGGGCATTAAACCCATTGTTATTGAGCGTGGTAAATCTGTAAAAAATAGAAGGAGGGATGTAGCTCAATTAAATCGTTCTGGAATCATTAATACAGAATCTAATTACTGTTATGGCGAAGGTGGTGCTGGAACATTTTCCGATGGAAAATTATACACACGATCACATAAACGAGGGAAAATTCAGGAAATACTAGATTTATTTGTGGTTCATGGGGCCGATCCAAATATTCTTTATGAAGCTCACCCTCATATTGGTACCAACAAACTCCCTCAAATTATTCAAAATTTGAGAGAAACCATTATAGAAAAAGGTGGTGAGATTCGTTTTGAACAAAAATTAGAAGACATACAACACGCTGACGGTCAGATACATGAAATAAAAGTGAATGGTATTTGGGAGAAATGCAATCAACTTATTTTAGCAACAGGTCATTCAGCGAGAGATATATATTGTCTGTTGGATAATCGCGATGTTGCAATTGAAGCAAAACCATTCGCAATGGGTTTTCGAATTGAGCATCCACAATCGTTGATTAATACTATTCAATATCATACTCCAGAAAATGTAAAAATTTTACCACCTGCAAGTTATAGCTTAGTATGTCAGATCAAACAAAAGGGGGTGTTTTCGTTTTGTATGTGTCCCGGTGGCGTAATTGCACCAGCAGCTACAGAAAATGAGGAAGTGGTTGTCAATGGTTGGAGTCCTAGTAAGCGTAATGGGAAATTTGCCAATAGCGGTTGGGTGACTGAAATTGGACCAGAGGAATGGAAAGAATTCGCTCATTTAGGCTCATTAGCTGGATTAAAATTTCAGAAAAGTATAGAAAGAAAAGCATACCAGATGGGAGGAGGAAACTTTAAAGTTCCAGCCCAAAATATTCAAGATTTTCTATCGAATAAAATAAGTGATGACTTGAATGAAAGTAGCTACTATCCAGGTGTGACAAGTGTTGATTTGAACGAGCTATACCCACCTGAAGTAACCTACCGCTTGAGAGAAGGACTGCGAGAAATGACCAAAAGATTAAAAGGGTTTAATCATAAAGATGGCATAGTTACCGCACCAGAAAGTCGAACAAGTTCTCCCGTTCGTATTCCGAGAACTAAATTATTGTCACATCCTGATTTGGTGAATTTATATCCATGTGGTGAGGGGGCAGGATATGCTGGAGGAATAATCAGTGCTGCTTTGGATGGTTTTAGGGTTGCTAATTCAATTGGGGAGCAGTTGTCTTAATTGTTTTCTTTATGGCTTTTCTTAGCATATCCAATGCTTTATTGGAAGTTCTTTCAACGATTTGTTGTCGTGATCCAAAGAATTGACATTGTTCAACTTCAACTGTACCATCTGGTTTAGCTAGTCCAATATATACGAGTCCAACAGGTTTTTCTTTACTGCCACCTCCAGGCCCTGCTATTCCTGTCGTAGAAATGCAATAATCTACTTCTAGTTTTTTTTGAGCATTTTTAGCCATCATTTCACAGACTTCTTTGCTCACTGCACCAACTTCGTTTAGTAAATTCTGCTCAATATTTGCAACAGCTACCTTTGTTTCATATGCATAGGTTAATAAGCTTCCTTTATAATAGGCAGAACTCCCGGGTATATCTGTTATCTTACTAGCTATAAATCCTCCTGAGCAACTTTCTATAGTTCCTATGGTTTTAGCTTGATTTAAAAGCAATTCTCCTACTACAGCAGAAAGTTGAGTTTCATCTTCAAACCAAGAATTACCAATGACTGCTTTAATTTGGTCGAAAATTTCGTGAATTTTATTCGATAATTCTTGTGTTGAATGGGTGGTTGATTTCGCACTCAACCTCAATCTCACCAGATTCAAATGAGGCAGATAAGCTAGTTTGATGTATTCCGGAAGATCATCCTCAATGTGTTCTATGCTTGAGGCAATGTGTGACTCGGGAATACCCACTACTGTAATCGTATGATGTTTTATGCTATATGAACTATTTTTTGCGAGTAATCGATCAAATATGTCCTTTTCCATCATAGCCCTCATTTCATAAGGGACACCAGGCATACTTACATATATTTTTTTATTTTCCTCAAAATACATTCCTGGTGCAGTACCTTTTGAATTATGAATAGCAATGCATTTTTCAGGAACCAGAGCCTGATCCAAGTTGATTTGCAATACTTCTCTATTCAAACGCTTTAGAATATTTTGGATGTTATCTTGGGCAGGTTTGTTATAGACCAAATCACATTTAAAATATTCTGCAAGTACTTTTTTTGTAATGTCATCTTTGGTAGGGCCTAATCCACCTGTCATTAAAATGATGTCAGCTCGTTTTTCGGCTTCGTTTAAAGCCTTGAAAATACTTGTTTTTTTGTCATTGATAGAAGTGATTTGAATCACCTCAATACCATACTCATTCAGCCGATTACCAAGCCAAGCAGAGTTTGTATCAATGGTTTGTCCAATTAAAATTTCGTCTCCTATGGTGATTATTTCTGCAAGCATTTAATCAATTAACAATTTTAAAATTATTTTCGCTGCAAATTTTATAAAAAATGAGGGAAGCAAAAGCGAATTTGGCAATTAATAACTTAATGAAGGATGCATCAAAAAAGTTTGATGTTGAAAAAGTAATTAGTCAACTACAAGATATTCGAACACTAGCTTTGGAAGAGGAAGATCCAACAATCGTTAAAATATGTAGACTTGCGAGCGAATATATTAGCGAGAACGGCAATTTTGATTTAGGTTATGTAGCTGATGAAGAAATTAGTGATATGACTGATTTTGAGTACTTGATGGAATTGATGTTAAAAGTGGATCGTCAAGCGAATCGAGAAGAAATCCAAGAAATTCGTGATCGAATCAAGGAAGAATTGTACTAATGACATCCGATCAATATAATGACCTAAGGAGCCGCACAGCAAAACTGGCGGGATATCTTTGACGTAGAAAAAAACCTAGCTCTCATTGCTGATGAGGAGCAACAAACTCACGATCCTAGCTTTTGGGAAGACCCTAAAAAAGCAGAGATTCACCTTAAAAATATCAAGAAAAAGAAAATCTGGACGGACTCTTGGAAGGAGATTCAGTCTGGTGTTGATGATTTGTCTGTGCTTTTAGAATTTAAAGAAATGGGTGAGTCTGTCGATGAAGAAATCGAAGAAAAGTATCAAATCACGTTTCAAAAATTAGAAGATTTAGAGTTTAAGAATATGCTCAGTGGTGAAGAAGACCAATTGGATGCAATTCTTGAGATAAACGCAGGTGCAGGAGGTACAGAGAGCAATGATTGGGCAAGCATGCTCAGTCGTATGTATATCATGTGGGCAGAAAATAACGGATATAAAGTTGAGGTATTGGATCAGGTAGATGGTGATGTGGCAGGTATAAAATCAATTAGTATGCAGATATCGGGCGATTTTGCATTTGGTTATTTAAAAGGTGATAATGGAGTGCATCGATTAGTGCGAATTTCTCCTTTTGATAGTAGTGCAAGAAGGCATACAAGCTTTGCTTCTGCATACATCTATCCAGTTGTGGACGAAAGCATCGAAATAGATTTAAATTGGGGAGATATTGACATGCAAACATCCAGAAGTGGTGGTGCAGGAGGTCAAAATGTAAATAAGGTTGAAACAAAAGTTCAATTAACTCATAAGCCCACGGGTATTATGGTGGTATGCCAACAAGCACGGTCACAACTTGCCAACAAAGAAGAGGCCATGAAGATGTTGAAATCACAACTTTATGATATTGAGCTTAGAAAGAAATCTGATGCTCGTGCAGAGATTGAGAATGGTAAAATGAAAATTGAATGGGGAAGTCAAATAAGAAATTATGTGATGCATCCCTATAAACTGGTCAAAGATGTGAGAACAGGTGAGGAGACTAGTAATGTTCAAGCTGTAATGGACGGAAACTTAGAAGCTTTTCAAAAAGCGTTTTTGCTCGGGAATCAAAAGAAATAAAATTCTAGTCTCAGAATGCTACTTGAGTAGTTCCATTATTGAATCTAATTTAGGAGTCAAGATTATCTCAATTCTTCGATTTTTAGCTCTGGCTTGTCTCGTTTTGGATGAATCGATTGGCACAAATTTACTACGACCACTGGGTATGATTTTAATTGGATCCATTTTACCTTCTGTAGTTAGGTACCTAACTACAGAAGTAGCACGTAATACACTGAGATCCCAGTTGTCTTTGATGGTGCTTGATTTCATAGGAATATTATCGGTGTGTCCTTCAACCATGATATCAAAATCTTCAATATTTTGAAGACTTTCGGCTACTTTAAGTAAGGCTGTTTTTCCCTTCCAATCAATATCTATTTTCCCACTTTGAAATAATAGGCTATTATCAAGCGAAACATACACTTTGCCGTCTTTTTCTATGACTGAAATACCGCTATTCTTATATCCGATGAGGGAGTTAGTAAGACGATCCTTTAAATCTTTAACAGCGGTTTCTTGAGCAGCTAGTTTTGATTCAAGTTCGTTGACACGATTTTCACGTTCTTTTAAAGATTCTGCAAGAGCTTCTAAGTCCTTTTTCAGTTTGTTTGCTTCTTGTTCTTTAGCAATTAACGAAGATTCTTTCGTGAAAAGCTCACGTTTTTTATCATTCAGTTGTTTGTCTAAGCGTTCTAACTCATACCTTAAATC
>JAHEGS010000108.1 GCA_024645005.1 Bacteroidota bacterium | reverse complement strand
CATTATCCAAATTCTAAATAAATTTGTAATAGTTCATGGGCTACCGACAATTCTTATTAATTGCATTTTTGCCAATATCAATTTTAGCAAATGCTCAGTTGTATGTTTTAAAAAATCAAAGACCAGATACGTCCAAGTATAATTGTATTTTATACAAGGAGTTGCCTGCTTTATGTGATACTTTTTATAAGGCAATGGTTCAACTGGATTTTGAGAATTTAAAGCCTTTTGTACCAGACGTTAAATTTTTAAAAGAAACCTTCGATACATTAGATATTGACTTTAGGAACGATCAAGTACTCTATAAACAGCAAATGATACTTCGTGGGTTGCAACGTGATCATCGTAAAATTCTCAAAACAATTCTCAAACTGGATATTAATTTTAAGAAACTCATCCGGACAGAATTAGACTATGACTACGGGAAAGATGAAAAAGGGAACCACTATTGCTATGTCACCCAGTATTATCAACGTAGAAAACATAATTATTCCATGTCATTTATCGCTATAAAGTTGAATAATTACTGGTTTGTTGGAGATGATCTTAAATTTGGTGTTATAAAATGAGGAAGTGGGCCGTCATATTTCTACTCATGGGGTTTTGGGGATATTCCCAAAATTGGGGTATTCAAATCCATCCTAATAACCGTAAAATGGCTATTTTTATAAATGGGCAGCAAATTAGCAGCTATCGATTTTCTGAAGTAAGTGAACTTTCCGAGGGGTTATCTTATGTAGCCGAAGGAGAATTATATGGTTACTTAAACTCTGATGGTAGACTATTGACACCCTACAGATTTGCCGTTGCGAGTAATTTTAAAAATGGATTTGCCTTGGTGGGTGACAGTGTTCATCAGAATATTTTGACTCGACAATTGAAGCCTATATTACCCGATATTTACGTTCGCGTTCGGTCACCTAAATTCGGACTGATTCTAGTACAATCTCACGAGGGTCTTTGGGGTGCATATGATGTTAATGGTAGTCTGAAATTGCCCGTCATCTATTCATTGCCACCATATCTAGTTGATAAAAATCGGATTATCGTAAAACTAGCAGATGAGTATGGATTGGTAGATTCGGACAACAATGTTTTATTCAACCCTACGTATCAATATATCAGTCCAAAAGGTTACGGATACAAAAGCGGGACTTATTTGCGTTTGTTTTAAATGTATAGTTTTGACTTATGAAAAAATTGATTACTATTTTAATACTTACGATAATGTTGTTTTCATGTAAATCAGATTATCGAGGTCGAATGGTTCGAGTAAAAAAGCAAAAAATTGAAGTCAACCCATTTGCAAAAAAGGATAATGCAATTCAAAATCTGAAAACGAATTTAAAACCAGCTATTGAAGATTTTAAGGATCTGAGCGAACTTATCCCAGTTGTAAATACGACTGTTTTGCATAAAACTTGCAATAGTAATGAGGGCAAGCAAGACAGAAAAACAAAAAAAACCCGAAATCGATATCCTTTAATTCCAAAGATTATTAGAAATCAACTTCAAGATAGTATAAAAAAAGATAGTATTCAAGAATTGAGTGAAGAAGAAGTTTTTATCCGAAAGCAATACAAAATTGCGAATAATTTCACATGGATTTCCCTAGCTTCAATATTTTTTATTCCTCTAATTGGCTTTCTTCTTACAACAATAGCGGTGAATATCTATGAGCGATATGAAAATCCTGGAGTTAGGGATCGTTATATTCTTGCTAAGACTCTTAAAGAAGTCTACAAGTGGTTATTCTGGGTAGCCCTGGGATTATTAATACTTACATGGGGGATCATATTGTTATTAGTCTTATAATTAAAAAAGTTTTGAACCCATATTTTGTTGTTTTATTTGCAGTATGCCGGCTACAAGTAAACAAATAGCAGAGGATTTGGATAATAATGACCCATTGAGAGAATATCGAAGTCAATTTTATATTCCCTCGGGTAAAACCCGCAAAGAGCAGCTTTACTTTACTGGGAACTCTCTAGGGCTTCAACCCAAATCAGTCCGGACCTATATTCAGCAAGAGTTAGATGACTGGAAAAATTTTGGTGTAGAGGGACATTTTCATGGTAAAAATCCGTGGTTTAGCTATCATCATTTTTTTGAGAAGGAAGCCAATGTTGTAGGAGCTAAAAAAGATGAGGTCGTTGTGATGAACAATCTGACAGTCAATCTTCATCTTTTGTTGGTTAGTTTTTATAGGCCGTCTTCAAAACGATATAAGATCATTATGGAGGCTGGAGCGTTTCCAAGTGATATGTATGTCATTGAAAGTCAAGTGAAACATCATGGTTATGAATATGACGATGCTGTTATAGAATTAGAGCCTAGAAAAGGAGAACATCATTTTAGAACAGAAGATATAGTCAAAGCTATTGAAGAAGCTGGCGATGAATTGGCATTATTATTTTTTAGTGGGGTACAATACTATACTGGGCAGTATTTTGATATAAAAACATTAACCAAAGCTGCTCATCAAGTAGGTGCCATTGCAGGGTTTGATTGTGCTCATGCAGCAGGTAACGTAAAACTTCAATTACATGATTGGCAGGTAGATTTTGCGGCTTGGTGTACCTATAAGTATATGAATTCTGGTCCGGGTGGAGTGAGTGGTGTATTTATCCATGAAAAACATGGGAATAATCCAGATTTGCCTCGATTTGCTGGTTGGTGGGGACACAAAGAAAGTGAGCGTTTTCAAATGAAACGCGGATATATTCCTGAGCCGGGTGCTGCAGGGTGGCAATTGAGTAATGCTCCTGTAATTACTATGGCTGCTCACAAGGCCTCCTTGGATATGTTTGATGAAGTTGGGATGGATGCTTTAGTTATTAAAGGGCAAAAGTTGAATCGTTTTTTGGAGGAGGTGATTATTGAAGCACAAGCGGCTAATCAAAAACTTGCTTTAGAAATCATTACTCCTGAAGATCGAGGTTGCCAACTAAGTATGCTTACTAATGAAAATGGAAAATCATTGTTTGATTATTTAACAGCTAACGATGTAATTGCTGATTGGCGAGAACCTAATGTTATTCGATTGGCACCTGTTCCATTCTATAATTCGTTTATGGATATATGGGAGTTTGGTGAGCTATTAAAAAAATTCTAAGATTTTTTTAATTGATAAATCCCAAACACAAAATCTGAAGATTGATTTTGTAGGTATTCATCCTCAAATTCAAACAATGAACTCAGAATATCTTTTTTTTCAGAATCCATATCTAGGAAATGATGTGAGATATCTTTGAGAACATGCATGAGTATATTTCCTCCGTATGGTCGTTCATCAATCGTTTTAAAATGGGCATTTATAGTAGGTAGTATGCTTTCTGAGTCAATACATTCGGATGGGTCAGCTAGTATCATACGAATAAGCCCAGATCCATGATATCGTCTCTTTATCCATCCTGTCTTAAAGCGTTTTCGGAATTTATTAGGGATGAGTTTTAGTCCTAGATTGATAGCTTGTATTTGGTGTTTGGGGTGTTGAATTCTTGAAGGACCAACATACTCATTAATAATTAGATGTCCATCTGATTTTAAAAGGGGAATTATTTTGTGGGGTATCAGATATGAGATATGGTCAAAGTGATGAAGAGATGAGTGAAAAAATACAATG
>JAHEGS010000093.1 GCA_024645005.1 Bacteroidota bacterium | reverse complement strand
TGTCACCTTAATTCTCATTGGAATCTTTGGGATGTACTTAGCAGTTAAATTTTACCTGACTAAAGAGAACCATCAGAGTTTTGCCAAACAATACATCATAACCCTCTCACTGATTCCAATATTATCTCCATTAGCATGGAAATATTATTATGTCTTCTTGACACCTTTAATTATCCTATTAATCTATTACCAACAAAAAGATTTCATAAAGCCCTGGTTCTATATCCCACTAATAATGATAACTCTTACTTCTGAGCTGTTCATAGGTCATCACTTATCAGATGTTACTGAAGCAATAGGTGTAATTACCTTTTGCTCTTTAGGTATAAATATTTATTCCACTAATAGAATACTTAATAATTAGGTTATTTAAACAAATTTGAAACTCATATTAATGGATATGTAATTTCCAGTTTAAATTAGCGAAACAAATGGTACATTACAAATGAAATTATAATAACCAAAATATTAACCCATATAAAAATGCCACATTAACGGTCAGAAAATAGACCATTATTCTTAAATGTTTATTTCTCATTCAGTCCAAAAATAAATTTAGAATAGTCGGTATCTATCATTTAATATGTCATAATTTCGTAAAGTATGGAAAAAGCTGAGAAGTATTCAACCCTAATCAAAGAGGCTGAATCTCTAATTGACAAAAGTGTTGATGATATTGCGAACATGGCTAATTTATCTCGTCTATTGCATGACCATTTGCATCATCATTGGATTGGATTCTACAGAGTTGTTGGTGATAAACTGCAATTAGGCCCTTACAATGGACCTATTGCTTGCACATCAATTGTCAAAGGAAAAGGAGTTTGTGGTCATTCTTGGCTTCATAAAAAAACCTATATCGTTGATGATGTTCATCAATTTGATGGACATATCGCATGCAGTCCATTAACCAATTCTGAAATTGTTGTGCCATGTATCCGAAATAATGAAATTTATGCAGTTTTAGATATAGACAGCACACATTTTGGTATGTTCGACGGTGATGATCAATATTACCTGGAGAAAATTGTTGCCCTTCTATGAAATTTATAAAACACTATATTAATTGGTTTAAAAAATTCCTACCATCCCCATTTAGCATTGCAGTACTGATAACCATTGTTGTATTTTTCATGGGCTTGATTAGCTCTGACAAATCCATGGTTGAGCTAATCATAGATTGGCAAAAAGGACTTTGGAGTTCTAATCTGTTGGCATTTGCATTTCAGATGATGCTGATGCTAGTACTGGGTCACGCACTCGCACTTACCTCTTTTTTTGATTCAATTATCAATCAAATTATTCTAAGACTAAAAACAGGTACTCAAGCTGCATTTGCAGTCACATTATCTACCATTATTGTTGCTCTTTTTAACTGGGGACTTGGATTAATTTTTGGTGCAATCATTGCACGAAAAGTGGGAGAAAATTTCACAAAACGTAAACTCAAACTAAATTATCCTCTTATTGGTGCCTCTGGATATGTTGGACTCATGGTTTGGCATGGAGGAATTTCTGGTAGTGCATTAACCAAGGTTGCAGAATCTGGGCATATTCGAGAAATTACGCAGAATCCGATAATGCCTGAATTAATTTCATTTGGTGAAACTGTATTTAGCCCCATGAATTTTACGGCAGTCATTTTATTAATCATAGTTATCCCCACATTTAGTTCCATCATAAGTAAATATACCACTAAAGAAACTCCCAACGTAACTAAACTAGAACAAACACATACAAATCAATTTGAGATTTCTGGTGCAGAATACATCGATTATTCAAAATGGTTAAGTAAAATTATTGGTATGATTTTAATGGCAATAGCCATATATATTGCAATTATCTCCAAGAGTAAATTAGGGTTTATCAATCCCAATTACATCAATTTTAGTCTTCTTGGGTTAAACATCTTATTACATAAAAATATTCGCCACTTTTTGAGTGGGGTTGATAAAGCAATTCATGGATCATCTGGTATACTCATCCAATTCCCACTTTATTTTGGAATATTAGCACTCATGCAAACTAGTGGCTTAATCGAGAATATTTCTGATTTTTTTATTGATATTTCTAACAAAAAAACACTACCCATTTACACTTTTTTTAGTGCTGGTTTGGTCAATATGTTTGTTCCAAGTGGTGGTGGTCAATGGGCCTTACAAGGACCTATTATATTAAGAGCAGCCTTAGAATTAGACATGTCATTATCCAAAATCATACTCGCTCTAGCTTATGGAGATCAGATCACCAATATGTTACAACCCTTTTGGGCATTGCCACTATTGAGCATTACTGGATTAAAAGCAAAAGATATTCTCCCCTACACATTGATGCTCATGGTAATGGGAACAGTTATATTCTTACTTGTTTTAATGCTATTTTAATTAAGAGGATAACTTTGTAATATGAGCAGTTTTGAAAAATCTAAAACTACACTTGGACTTGAAATGGCTACTGACCCTAGATGGGTTAATATTGCTGAAAAGAGCATCGAATTCATATTAACTGACCATGCTTGGTGCGAGCAGAAAGCGGCTGTTCATGGAATTAGCATCATCAGCAAGTTCAGTAAATTTCCCAAAATAGTTGAGGTTATTTCTCCAATCGTTGCCGAAGAATGGGGACATTTCAGAAAGGTGGTTAAAGAACTAAAAAGTAGAGGATTTGAGTTGGGTCATCAACGAAAAGACGAATATGTAAATCAATTGAATAATTTTATTCGTAAAGGAGACCACGTACACAAACAAATCGTTGAATATCTCTTGTCATTTGCTATGATTGAAGCCCGTAGTTGCGAACGTTTTAGGTTATTGAGCATCCATATCCAAGACCCACAACTTAAGAAATTTTATCATGATTTCATGGTTAGTGAAGCAGGACATTACAAAGCATTTATAAATCTTGCAAAAGAATTTGGTAGTGAGGAATATGTGATGAATCGTTGGGATGAGTTCATCGAATTTGAGGCTGAAATGGTTAAAAAAATCGAGGTTCGGGGGGACAGAATGCACTGATATGTTTGTATTTAAAACCATAATTTCATTTTTAAAAGACAAAGGGTATAGGCAACTACTACTAACGACTTTCCTAATTATTAGTTGCGGTAGTGTTATGTATCATTATTTAGAGGGTTGGAGCTGGGTTGATGCTATTTATTTCTCATTCGTTACCTTGACCACTGTAGGTTTTGGAGATTTTGCTCCACAAACCGATGAAGGCAAAATATTTACCATTTTTTATATCACCATGGGAGTTGGTATAATTTTAAGCTTTATAAATGCCATCTATGAACATTATCAAAATCAACGAGAAAATAAATCATAAATGATTTTAAACTATCTAAATTTTAAAACCAAGGATGTCTAATATATAATATGGACATAAAAAAAAAGCCCACCAATGGCGGGCTTAACTATTGTTTTAGCGAGCTAGTGACTACTTCTTTACCTTTTTAACAATGGCTGCAAAAGCTTCAGGATGATTCATAGCCAAGTCGGCTAGAACCTTCCTATTTAGCTCAATTCCCTTTTCATGAACACCTCCCATAAACTGAGAGTAACTCATACCGTGTTGACGAGCACCAGCATTAATTCTGGTAATCCATAAACGACGGAAATTTCTTTTATTATTTTTTCTGTCTCTGTAAGAATACTGCCACGCCTTTTCAACGGCATTTTTGGCAACGGTCCATACATTTTTTCTTCTACCAAAGTAACCTTTGGCATGTTTCATCATTTTTTTTCGTCTCCTCCTTGAGGCAACTGCATTTACTGATCTTGGCATTTTTTCTTTCTTTTTTAAACTAGGCGTCTCACAGAAGCGAGCTCTTTTTGGCCTGAATAATGGTACTTGATTAGCTCTTGGCTAACATTACTTTCCGATTCTTAACAAAAACTTGATATTACTTTCATCTGATGGATGAACTAAACCACTGTGTCTTAGAGCTAATTTTCTCTTTTTAGACTTCTTTGTAAGAATGTGACGCTTATAAGCGTGTTTTCTTTTAATTTTACCTGTTCCAGTGACTCTGAATCTCTTCTTGGCACTAGAGTTGGTCTTCATCTTTGGCATTTTCTCTCTTTTTAAATTTATTTAGGTGCTAAAACAATGATCATTTTTTTGCCTTCCATTTTAGGCATCTGTTCCAACTTGGCTACTTCTTGCAACTTTTCTGCAAACTGAAGTAACAAAAGTTCTCCTCTTTCTTTGAATACTATGGATCTACCTCTAAAGAACACATAAGCTCTCACTTTGTGTCCATCTTCGATAAATTTCTCTGCATGCTTCAACTTAAAATTGACATCATGCTCATCTGTATTCGGTCCGAATCTTATCTCTTTAATATCCGTCTTTGCTTGTGTAGATTTAAGTTCTTTTGCTTTTTTCTTTTGGTTATACAAAAACTTACGATAATCAATAACCTTACAAACTGGCGGATTCGCCTTCGGAGAAACTTCAACCAAATCAAGACCTTGTTCTTGGGCAATACTAATAGCTGCTTCAAGATCTATAATTCCTTGTTCCACATTGTCTCCTACCAAACGTATAGGATCTGCAATGATGAACTCATTGATTCTGTGCGGGTCTTTTACCCTACCCCTGAACGGTTTTCTTTTTCTCTTCAAGTATTTTTTATTCTTTATTCAATAATGAGTTGAAGTAGCCTACAAACTCATCTAATTTAAACTTGCCGACATCTCCTTCACCTTGAACTCTAACCGAAACCTCTTGATTATCAGACTCTTCCTCTCCAACAATTATCATTACTGGAATTTTTGAAGCCCAAGCGTCACGAATTTTTCGCCCAATTTTCTCGGCTCGCTCGTCAACAAGCCCGCGAATATCGTTTTTATTGAGGAATTTTAAAACTTTATCTGAGTAATCGTGATACTTTTCACTAATCGGAAGTATTGCAACTTGCTCTGGACTCAACCAAAGTGGAAAATTTCCAGCAGTATGTTCTACCAATATTCCGATGAATCGCTCCATGCTTCCAAAAGGTGCACGGTGAATCATAACTGGTCTATGTTTTTCATTATCAGACCCAATGTAATCCAAATCAAAACGTTCAGGTAAATTGTAGTCAACTTGAATAGTTCCCAGTTGCCAACTTCTACCTAAGGCATCTTTGACCATAAAATCAAGCTTAGGACCATAAAAAGCAGCTTCTCCATATTCGGTGACTGTTTTCATGTCACGTTCAGCAGTCGCTTCAATAATGGCCTGTTCAGCCTTATCCCAATTCTCATCGCTACCTATATACTTCTCTCTGTTTTCTGGATCACGAAGCGAAATTTGGGCCGTAAAATCATCAAATCCAAGTTTTCCAAAAACATGCATTACTAAATCAATTACATCTACAAATTCATCCTTAAGCTGATCTGGAGTACAAAAAATATGAGCATCATCTTGTGTAAACCCTCTCACTCGAGTAAGACCATTCAACTCTCCACTCTGCTCATATCGATATACTGTTCCAAACTCAGCTATACGTAGGGGAAGTTCCTTGTAGCTTTTGGGTTTAAATTTAAATACCTCACAGTGATGAGGACAATTCATCGGTTTCAGCAAAAACTCCTCATCCTCACTCGGTGTTTTTATAGGCTGAAAGCTATCTTCACCGTACTTCTCATAATGACCAGAAGTCATGTATAACTCTTTTCGACCAATATGTGGGGTAACAACTTGTTGGTATCCTCGTTCTATTTGAGCCTGCCTCATAAAGTTTTCCAAACGTTCACGAATAGCAGTTCCTTTGGGAAGCCAAAGTGGCAATCCTGCTCCTACTTTTTCGCTAAACATAAACAACTCTAATTCTTTACCAAGCTTACGATGGTCACGCTTTTTGGCTTCTTCTAATAGATTCAGATGCTCTTTAAGCATTCCTGCTTTTGGAAATGAAACTCCATAAATCCGAGTTAATGATTTGTTCTTTTCGTCACCTCTCCAGTAGGCTGCTGCTACATTTAATAGCTTTATAGCTTTAATGGATGAAGTGTTTTGAATATGCGGACCACGACACAAATCAGTAAAATTTCCTTGCGTGTAAAATGTAATTTGACCATCATCTAACCCATCAATCAACTCTAATTTGTAGGGATCGTTTTTTTCTGTGAAATAAGCTATTGCATCAGATTTTGAAATTTCTTTTCGGTCAAAAGTATTTGCCTGACTGGCTAATTCTTTCATTTTTTGCTCGACCTTTTCAAAATCATTAGATGAAAATGGATGTTCACCAAAATCGACATCATAATAAAATCCATTGTCAATAGCAGGACCAATACCCAATTTAATACCGGGATAAAGTGCCTCTAAAGCCTCTGCCAACAAGTGAGAACTACTATGCCAAAATGTTTTCTTACCATCTAAATCATCAAACTTTAGTAGACTCAATGTAGCATCCTCCATAATTGGACGATTCAAATCCCACACCTCACCATTGACTTTTGCACTGACTACAACTCGAGCTAATCCCTCACTTATCCCTTTTGCAACATCTAGAGCGGAAGTCCCCTGTGGTACTTCTCTAATTGAAGCATCTGGCAATGTAATTTTAATATTCAATTTTAACTTTTTTTAGTTAGCTGATTCTATTTTACCTAGACGAACTAAGCCCTCTTTGGCGAGTGCAAAATTAGGGTCTATTTCTAAACATTTTAGATAATTTTCAATTGCCTTGTCATTTACTTTCAATAGCTCAAAACATTGACCTATCCGATTGTATGCTTTTGCAAAATCTTCCTTCAATCTTAAACAAATTTCAAAATGATCAATTGCTGAAGTATAATCACCCTCTGAAGCAAGCATATTTCCAGCATTGTAATAGGCCAAAAAGTGTTTTGAATTAAGATCGATCGCTTTTTGGTAATTCTTCTTTGCTAGTGATTTATCTCCCCTTTTCTGATAAGCTAGTCCGATTGCATAATAGGCTTCATCACTTTTGGGATCAGTATTAATAGCTTGTTGATAGAACTGAATGGATTTGTCAATTTGGTTTAAGGTCTCATAAATCGAGCCCAATTGCATACTGCTATTGTAATCAGCACCAAGCAGTTCAATCGTTTTTCTGAAAAAATAAATAGCTTGAGTAGTATCACCATCTTCCTTGTGCAACATGGCGTTATAAAAATGCCCTTCAGCGTGTTCAGGATCTAAATTTAATAATTTACCAAATTTGATTTTGCCTTTATCAAATTGCCTTACAAAGTACAAAAATTGTGCATGTTTAAAAACTGCCTCAACATCGTTTGGGTTTGTATTCTCGGCCAACTTATATTGCTCTAAAGCTTTTGTAGTCTGGTCTGCAGCGAAATAAGCGTCTCCTAATTTGTAGTATGAAGCACTATTATCTGGCTCCAATTTAATCGCTTGCTGAAAATCCAATATGGCCAAGTCATATCTTTTTTCATTGTTTAAAACTGCTGCACGTTGAATGTAATATTCAGCAATATCTGGCGACTGGTCTATTTTCTTACTCCATTCTCTTGCCTCCAGACTAATGGTCGTGTCATTAGCTAAACTTTTAGATTGAACACCTAAACCATCACATCCGGCAGTGAATATCCCTACAACAGCTAAAATTCCTATCCAAAAATGAAGTGCAAATTTCATTGAGCTGCAAAGGTAAGATATTGAATGAGTTAGATATATGCACACATAAGTTATTATTTATAAAGAAATCAAATCAAGCATTAACCCAACTCAAATTTCAATTATGTACATTTGAAGTATCATATAATTACTCATGCCACACTACCATAGTTTAGGACAAATACCCCCCAAAAGACATACACAATTTAGGAGACCAGATGGCGAACTCTATGCCGAAGAACTATTTTCTACTGAGGGATTCTCAAACAGCTATAGTCTTTTATATCACCACTACCCTCCTACTGCTATACTTAAAGTAGATAAGCCGACATCACTAAAACCTGAAGTAGTTGGTGATATGGAAATGTTGCATAGAAGCTTCAAAAGCTTTGATGTGGCACCTCAAGATGACTTTTTAGACAGTCGTGTAATCTTATTGACCAACAATGACCTTCAGATATGTATGTCTAGACCTCGTAAAAGCATGAAAGATTATTTCTACAAAAATGGCGATAGTGACGAGGTTATCTTTGTTCATCAAGGAAGTGGCACCTGCAGAACAAACTATGGACAACTCAAGTTTAAATACGGTGACTATATCATTATTCCAAGAGGTGTTATCTATCAAATGGAGTTTGACTCAGAAGACAACAAACTTCTTATTATTGAGAGCCATAGTCCTATATTATATCCCAAAAGATATACCAGTAAAACTGGACAATTACTTGAACATTCTCCCTACTGTGAACGAGACATCAGACAACCTGAAAATCTTGAAACAATCATTGAAGAGGGTGAATTTTTGATCAAAACAAAAAAAGAAGATAAGCTCTACCCATACACTTATAAATATCATCCATTTTGTTTGATTGGGTGGGACGGTTTTCATTATCCCTTCATTTTTAGCATTCATGATTTTGAGCCTATCACTGGTAGAATTCATATGCCACCACCAATTCATCAGACATTTGAAGGACACAATTTTGTGATATGCAGTTTTGTACCGCGACTATTTGACTACCATCCGCTCAGCATTCCAGCACCATACTGGCATAGCAATATCGACAGCGATGAAGTGATGTATTATGTTGATGGACAATTTATGAGCAAGGGACATGTTGAACCTGGCCAAATGAGTCTTCACCCAGGTGGTATTCCGCATGGTCCAACCCCAGGTGCTCAAGAAGCGAGTATTGGGAAATCTGCAACAGAGGAGCTTGCTGTAATGATTGATACATTCAAACCTTTAAGAGTTACAAAGGCTGCAATTGACTTAGAAATTAAAGATTATCATCTTCATTGGTTGTAACTAATTTAACATTTTCTTAAATTTGGCTTAATTTTATAATTAAAAGCCGAAGGTTAATCTTTTACGTATAGTCTAACAGATAAAACGTTTGAGCAAATTCAACTTAGATAAATTTAAATCCATTTCTTTAAATGAGATGGATTCTGTGTCACTTATGAAAAGAGTGGACACCAAGTTTATTGTTCATAAAGACCAACTTCCTCAACTGCTTGACAATATCCTCAACGATTACAGGGTTTTAGAAATTAATCAAAACCGAGTGATGACCTATAAATCCAACTATTTTGATACACCAAACGCCCATTTGTATCTCCTACATCACAATGGTAAAGCAAGTAGAGTGAAAGTCCGAATACGTAACTATGTAGAGTCGAATCTATTTTTTTTAGAAGTAAAACAGAAATCGAACAAAGGGAGTACAAAAAAAAGTCGGATAGCTATCCAATCGCTTCACGAAAAACTAGACGAAAAATCACTATCTTTTATCCATAAATTAACTGGGAAAAACTACCCTCTTACCAAATCAATTAACAATCAATTTAATCGGTTCACACTGGTCAATAATCAAATGACTGAGCGGGTAACCATTGACACTAACCTTTCGTATAACGCTATTCCTTTTGATGAAAACTTAGTAATCCTCGAGTTAAAACAAAGTCGTCATAATAGACACTCACCTGTGCATGAATCATTGAAAAACATGGGTGTTAAACCAATGAGAATAAGTAAATACTGCATGGGTATGGCAAAAAACAACCCATCTTTGAAACAAAATAGCTTTAAACTCAAATTCAAAAAAATAACCAAAATAACTAATTCATGAGCGAATTCTTAAATATCCCGTTATTCGATGATGACTTCTTCAAGATGGTCTTTCGATTTTTTTTAAACACGACCTTCTTAACCATCATTATTCAATGGCTCTACTATAAATCTGTCAAAAAAAGAGACTATTTATTCACCTATTACATGATTGGTGTAATCGTATTTTTTCTATGTTTTACACTTAAGAAATATGAATTAGACATCGGAATGGCTTTGGGTTTATTTGCCATATTTGGTATTATTAGATATCGAACTAATACTGTTCCGATCAAGGAAATGACTTATTTATTCGTGATAATTGGCGTATCTGTGATCAACTCGCTTGCCAATCAGAAAATGAGTTATGCTGAAATTGTTGGTGCCAATATCATCATTGTAACCACGATATATATCATCGAACGAGTATGGTTTAGAGAGAATACACTCAGTAAGACCATTGTTTATGAGAAGATAGAAAATATTAAACCAGAAATGCATGATGTACTTGTCCAAGATCTAGAAGAGAGGACAGGGCTTAAAATAACTGAAGTTGAAATAGGAAAAATTGATTTTCTAAAAGATACAACTTCAATAACTATAAAATACCTAAAAACCCCGTAATGAAGCAAATTATAAATTGTACCCTAATTCTATTTGTTGTTATCTTTTTGCCTGCATACGCCTCAGCTCAAAGCGGGACTTACTACACTATTCGCGACTTTGAAACTTGGTCATCTATTAATCTAAAGTATAAGCCTACAAAGAAGCTCAAGGTAAATTTATCTCAACAACTCAGGCTAAAAGATAATTCGACCACACTCAATGCCTATTTCACACAATTAGGACTGGATTACAAACTAGCTGATTTTGTAAACATTGCTGCTGCTTCAAGACTAATCACCGAAAACGATGATCAGGGTAAAATTCAAGGAAAGGAAAACCATTTTAGATGGCAAGGAGACTTAGAATTTAATCATGATATAAGTCGATTCTTATTTAAATTTAGACTCCGTTACCAGAATAAAGACGAGCTCCAGAAAACATCGGATGAAATTAAAAAAACAACTCGATTCAAATTAAGCTCAACATATAATATCAAAGATTGGAAATGGGATCCTACTTTTTCTGCTGAGGCATTCAATGGAATTACAAACAACGACGGATTCTATAAAATGCGATATACCTTGAGTACTAACTTTAAATTAAATACAGGAAGTCTTGGACTCTTTATCAGAACTGAAAATGAGCTTCAAGGAGAATACCCAAAAAGAACGAATATATTGGGGGTTAAATATAATTTCACGATTAAAAAGAAAAACAAATGAAAAATCTAAAATTAAAATCAATCCTATTTTGTTTCACAACAATTGCATTATTTTCATGTAAAAAAGAAATATTTATACCTGATGAAGAGAAAAATATAGAAGGAACTGTAAGTCATTCCAATGGTTTCCCAGCTAACTATAACATCGTATTCAACCAAGAAAAGGTCAACAGACTAAATATTATTTTCACTGCTCAAGAGTGGCAAGATATGCAAACCGACCTATCCCAAAAAAGAGGTGGTGGCCGTCCAGGTGGACTACCAAGTGAGACTCCTGATTATTTTGAATGCGAAGTGAATTTTAATGGTCTAACTTGGAATCACGTAGGAATCAGATACAAGGGAAATTCATCCATAAGAGCAAACAGCAATAAGCTCCCTTTAAGATTTGACTTCGATAAGTGGGAATATGAATACCCAGAGATTGCAGACCAACGATTCTATGGTTTTAAAGAATTATCCATGAGTAGCAATTACAACGACCCTTCACTTATGCGAGAGAAGTCTGCAGCAGACTTATTTAGAGACTTTGGTGTACCTGCTGTTCGAACAGCTTTTTATGAAGTGTATATCGATGAAGGCACAGGAACATTCAAATACTATGGAGTTTATACCATGACTGAAATTGTTTTTGATACCTTTTTAAAAAACTGGTTCGGTTCAAAAAACGGAAATTGCTACAAACCTGATGGCAATGGAGCCAAGTTTGCAACAAACGGTTTTACATTGGATGATTTTGAACGAAAAACCAATGAAGAAACCAATGATCGAAATGACATTCAAAAAATGTTTGACCTACTTCATGCGAATACCAGAAATTCAAATCTAGAAGAATGGAAAGATAATTTAGAAAGCGTTTTTGACGTGGATGGGTTTCTGAAATACCTTGCCGTAAACAATACCATTCAAAACTGGGACACTTACGGAAGAATGACTCACAATTACTACCTATACCATGATCCAAATGACGATTTAATAAAATGGATAACATGGGATAACAACGAAGCTTTTCAGAATGGTAAGCGAGGTGGTTCACTCTCTTTTGAAATGAATGAAATAGATGATGAATGGCCTTTGATTAGTTTTCTCATAGCTGATGAGGAGTATGAGGGTATTTATAAAAATTACGTCAAATCATTTATTGAAACTTCTTTTGAAAACAGCCGTATGACTGGTATTTATTCAAACCAAGAATTGTTATTGGATCAACCAGCTAATAATGAAGTCAATGGATACTCCTATGTCAACGGTCAATTTAATTCGGCAGTTCAGACACTCAAATCGCATAATATTAGCCGAATAAATGCTGCTATAGATTATGTTCAATGATAGAATACTTTTTAACTAAGTAGTCATTGGATTTTGAGAAAATATATAACGAGTATAAAAATCTTGTCTATAACTTAGCATTACAATATGTTCAAAATCAAGCAGATGCACAAGAAATTACACAAGACACATTTTTATCCATCTATAAAAATTTAGATTCTTTTCAGAGGAAATCTTCAGTAAAAACTTGGGTATACAGAATTGCAATTAATAAATCATTAGATTTTATTAATTCTCGCAAGAGGAACAAAAGAAGATTTTTCTTTGATGCAATCAAAAACAATCAAACTAACGAGAAAGTTCAATTCTCCCATTTTGATCATCCTGGTGTAATTTTAGAACAAAAAGAAGCCGTGAAAAAAATATTTGATGCAATAAATCAGCTGCCTGAAAGACAAAGAACTGCTATCATACTCTTAAAAATAGAAAATAAAACCCAGAAAGAGACTGCATTTATCATGCAGTGCTCCGTAAAATCTGTAGAATCGTTATATCAACGAGCAAAGAACAAATTATCAAAGATTCTTAAACACTGAAGGCAAATGAAAAAAAACACGTCTAACCAAGTAAACATGAATATTGAATTATTACAACAAATTAAAAATGTCGAAATACCCCAACATATTTCATCAAGGATATTTTTAAATATTCAATCAACCAGGCACAGAAAATTGTCAGTAATTTACGTGAGAAGAGTAGCTGCAATTTTTATTTTATTCCTAATAATTGATATGAGTGCCATTGTTTATTACCATAGAAAGCATCAAAAACAAAATGACTCTAATAATTACATAGAACTAGCCAAAAATCAAATTTATAATGAATAATATAAAGATATTAAAATGGATCATTGCAGGTCTATTATTTTTAAATGTATTGTTAATTGTGAGTACCTTATTCGGCTCAAAACACCGAAGAATTGAACCAAGACAGCTCATCATAAATAAGCTAGATTTTGACAACAATCAGATTGTAAAATACGACCAACTCATCCGAGGTCATCAAAAATCAATTAGAAATTTAGATGAAAAAATACATGATAAAAAAAGTACGTTACTATCTCTTTTAAAAAGTGACAGTACCTCAAACAAGGAGGACATCATCATATCTGAAATTGCTTCATTACATAAAAAAATTGAGCAAACACATATGGCACATTTCAGAGAAATTAAAAAATTATGTAATTCAGATCAAGCTTTGAAACTTGATACTATGGATTTGAGTAAGGTTTTTTTTAAAAGAAAAAGAAAACCAAAACACCCGAAAAATAAGTAATGATGATTCGATGTTTTGTAACCCTTTTCGCAATTAGCTTTTTTAACAGTTACATATCTGGACAATCTTACATCAAAATTGAACCCACATTTGAATCAAAACCACTAATTTTAGATTCAACCTACTCAGACCAAACGAGAATTACATCTTTACGCTTTTACATTGGAAATATAAAACTAATGAAAGATACTCAGATTGTATTTGAGCAACCGTCATATCAACTTATGGATGCAAAATTTCCAGAAACCTTAAAAATTACTGTGCCTAAAGTTTCATTTAATAAAATAGCGTTTTCATTGGGCATTGATAGTTTGACCAATAATCAAGGTGCTTTAACTGATGATCTAGATCCACAAAATGGAATGTACTGGACCTGGCAAAGTGGTTATATTAATTTTAAACTTGAAGGGGAAAAAGTACAGCCTTTTACCTTTCACATTGGAGGCCACCTCAAGCCATTCAATGCACATAGAAGTATAATTTCAACTTTATCATGCAATACTATATATCTTTCTATCGATTCTATCTTGAGAAAAACTCTAACAGTCAGTAGTAAAATTATGAGTCCAAGTAAAGATGCCATGAGATTCGCTAATTTATTATCTACCTCCTTCACTACAGAACTATGAAGAAAGGGTTTATCATATCATTGACTCTCCTATGTATAGCTGCATCAAATTTCACAAAACCCTATCCAAACTATTTTCCCGAGCCAAATTATAAACTAGACTTTTCAAGCAAGACTTATGACTTAATTCAGTTGGGAAGAACCTTATTTTATGACCCTATCTTGTCTGCAAATAACACGATATCTTGTGCTAGCTGTCACTCACCATACAATAGCTTTGCTCACACAGATCACGCAGTAAGTCATGGTATTCATGATAGCATTGGTAAGCGTAATGCTCCTGCTCTAATCAATCTAGCTTGGCAAAAAGAACTAATGTGGGATGGGGCTAGTAATCATCTTGATGTACAAGCCTTAGCCCCTATTACTCATCCAGGCGAGATGGCTGAAACCATTGAACATGTTATTGATAAACTGCAAAAAAGTAAACTATATCGGTCATTATTTAAGGGTGCATATGGCGATACACTGATCAACAGTCAAAAAATGCTAAAAGCTTTAACACAATTTCAACTCACACTAATCTCAGATGATAGTAAATATGACAAAGTTCGACGAAACGAGGATACATTTTCAATTCAAGAAATAAAAGGATATCAATTGTTTTTAACCCACTGTAACTCATGCCATACGGAACCCCTTTTTACAAATCATAAATTCAAGAACAATGGCCTAAATATAGACAGTCAATCAATGGATTTAGGTAGATTTAATATTACTAAAATACCTAAAGATAGCATGAAATTTAAAGTGCCAACATTACGAAATATCAGTTATACATTTCCATACATGCATGATGGTCGATTTAAAAAACTAAGATCAGTAATTAATCATTATGTTGATGATAATAAAGAGTATAAATACATATCAAAAGAACTCAAACATAACATATTGCTTTCTTCCAATGAAAAGACAGATTTAATTTCTTTTTTGGTAACACTAAATGATAAAAATTTCATTCAAAACACAGAAAATAAGTTTCCAAGAAAAATATTACTCCAACCAAGGGATATTAGTAATTAATAACGTCTAAAATTAAAAGTTAAATAAAATGAGAAATACAACCATCATATTATGTATTCTGGCAAGCACTATCGTAAAAGCACAACTTAATCCAGCTATCACGTCCTGGCTTCAGAATACTACAAAAACAGGCAAATATTATCCCAAGGGTAATCCTACACTCACAGGAAATAACATTCTAGTCAATTGTCAAAAAGTGGAATATTCCGATGATTTTGTGTACGTCACAGCTACTGGCATACCATCCTATCCTACTGGTCCTTTTAATGATGGAAATCCAAGCAATGCAGAAAACCAAAATGGTATTTACAAAATACCCTTGAAACCGTCGCAAAACACAGGTGAACTTGATGCTACTGTAGGAGGAAATATTGGTTTATTCATAAATGGTGTAGCATTATTTGATTACCGAGATGGAGTAGCATGGAACCCAGAAAGCAATTCATTGTGTGGAGGTCCAGGAAATCCTAGATGTCCCGGTGGAAGAGATGCTGTAATGGCTTGGAATAGAGATGCAATACCAGCAGAAAAAGAAGGGTTTGACTGTGCTAAAGGGCACCCTGCCATGGGCAACTATCATCACCATCAAAATCCCTCTGCATTTAAGCTTGATTTAGAGGTTATCTCTGACATTTGTAATATCTATGATGCTGAAGGATTATATGCTATTGACAGCACAAAGCATTCTCCGCTTATCGGATTTGCTTACGATGGTTATCCAATTTATGGGGCATATGGATATTCCAATAATGACGGAACAGGTGGTATTACTCGAATCAAATCTGGTTATCAATTAAGAAATATAACAGAAAGAACACACCATCATGATGGTACCGATGTAGATGATGGACCAGCTATTGATAACACTTATTTTCTTGGATACTTTAGAGAAGACTATGGATATATTGCTAGTGAGAAGGAAGATGTCCTCGATGAGCACAATGGTCGATTTTGTGTAACACCAGAGTACCCTGATGGAACTTATGCCTATTTCTGTACTGTGGATAAAGATTGGAATTCTGCATATCCCTATGCAGTTGGACCAACTTTTTATGGTAATTATGAACGAAGAGATGTTATTGCTGTTGACGCAGGCACAATCGTTTACACACCCACAACTAATAACATAAGTGTACTAAAAAACACCAAAATTACTATATTCCCAAATCCAGCATCAGACCTTATAGCTATCCAGCTTGGTGGATTAACAAGAAGAAATGTTAAAATAACATTATCTGATTTGAATGGTAAAGAAATTAGCTCAACATCAATTCCCTCAGGAAGTACAATTGCATACTATGATGTTCAAACTGTTTATGAAGGTAATTATCTACTTCATTTTGATGATGGGATTATTCAAATGACTCGTAAAATTAGTGTTTATAGATAATTAAATTCAATACAACAACTCAATCCACACCCAAATATTTATGCGTTTGTAGACTTACAAACCAATTTGGATGCGACAAGGTATAGTCAAAAACGATTTTTTCGGCAATTTCTCTTTTATCCCACTCGGGTTGAAGAAAGAGTTTACAATCCGATGAAACTAATTTCTGGTGATCCTCTGCCCATTGCAGGTCACTTTTATTGAATACAACAATTTTCAACTCGTCTGCAACTTTTGCAACCTCTTTTAATGGTGCTTTAAATTTTTTAGGTGAAAATGTAATCCAATCAAATTCCCCAATTAAAGGATAAGCACCACTGGTCTCGATGTGGATTCGATAACCTGCCTCTTTAAACTTATTAGTCAACTCAGTCAAATCATACATAGCTGGTTCTCCACCAGTGATAATCAATAATTTAGTTGGATGCTTACTTGCCTCGTCAAGTAGAAAATCTACAGATAATTTAGGGTGTTTGTCTGCATCCCAACTGTCTTTTACATCACACCAAACACATCCAACATCACAACCGCCTAATCGGATAAAGAATGATGGCTGACCGACATAAACACCCTCTCCTTGAATAGAGTGAAAATATTCCATAACAGGAAAATGCATCATAAATTCAATTTTCTTTTGTAACTCTTCAGTGTGTTATAAAGCAATCCATAACGCGTCATAGGACCTACTCCACCTGGGACAGGCGTGATGGCAGATGATTTATCTAAAAGTGAATCAAAATCAGCATCACCAACCAATTTATACCCTTTGTTATTATCTGAATCTACTCGAGTAATCCCAACATCGATCACAACAGCTCCTTCTTTGACCATATCTCCTTTCAAAAAATGGGGTATTCCAACAGCTACAATAACGATATCAGCCACATAGGTATGTGATTTTAGATTTTCAGTATACCGATGGCATATCGTTACGGTAGATTCACCTGGATAACCACCTCTACTCATCAATATACTCATTGGTCTTCCAACAATATTACTTCTTCCAATCACTACACAATGTTTACCTTTAGTTTCAATACCATATTCCTCCAACATCTTAATTACCCCAAAAGGTGTCGCACTGATATAGGTATCCTCGTTTTTGGTCAAACGTCCCACATTAATGGTATGAAAACCATCTACATCAATTTCAGGATTTATAGAATCAGTCACTACAGATGAATTGATATGTTTAGGCAAGGGTAATTGAACAATTAAACCATCGATATCCTCATTCGAATTGATGCTTTCAATCAATTTCAACAACTCATTTTCAGTTATATCTGAAGGTAACCGATGAACAGTCGAATCAAAGCCAACAAAATCACAATCCCTTTCTTTACTGGCTACATAAGTCTTACTTGCTCCATCATCACCCACAAGAATAGCAGCTAAATGTGGCGGTCTTTCCCCAGAATTTAAATAGTGATAAACTTCCTCCTTAATTTCACTTCTGAGCTTTTGAGCCAGACTTTTGCCATCGATGATTGTCGCCATTTGAAGGTCAAAAATATGTAATAATATCGCCATTTTAAAGCTTCAACTTGTTAGGATGAGTTATTTTCGTAAAATACTTTCGATCAAAGTCAAAAAACAAAGAAATTGAATCGTATAAAATTAATTTTCTTATCGCTAATCATCTTGTTTGGATGGGGATGTAAGCCGAGTGACAATGTCATTCCTTTTAATTTAAAAGCCAGCTTCTCCCCCATCCAAATAGGTAAGTTTATTATTTATTCCTATGAAGAACTTAATCACAATTCATTTGACAGTAAAACTGACACTATCAATTACTGGATTAAAGAAACTATAGAAACTTCCTTCCTCGATCAAGAAAATGACTCTGCATACCGATTACGTATTGATCACAGTAGTGATGAGGGATTAAATTGGGGATTTCAATATTATGTAGTGCTAAAAGAAGATGATTATGGTATTGAGCGATCCGACTTTGATATTAAACGAGTAAAATTGAGTTATCCGGTTCACGATAACAAACGGTGGGATATCAATATGTTTAACAATCAAGACATTCAATATGGCTATTACAAAAACACAGATATACCCTATCAAATAGAGGATAGTTTATTCAATGAAACTGTAATTGTTAAACTTGCAGATCAAGAAGACATCATATTTACCCA
>JAHEGS010000196.1 GCA_024645005.1 Bacteroidota bacterium | reverse complement strand
TTACTTAAAAAATAGTTGTAATAGTGAGGTTGAACGATAGAAGAAGTCGTGAGTGGAGCATTTTCAAGCCCCATAAAATACATTTTGACAGCTTGTTTTTTTGGAATTGTTGAATTTAGTACACCAGGGTGATCATGTTTCCATTGATGTATTTGGTGATAGTCATTGGGGTCGATTAAATCATAAGTCAATCCTTGACTTTCTAGATATAAATTACCATATGGAATTTCAGCTCGGTACAATATCTGAGGATGCCACTGCCCGCGATTAGCCACAAATTCAAATGCTAAATTCTTCGTTGGAACTGCTGCGGTGTTTTGTTGTGCAGATAAATCAACAAAACTCAACAGTAGAATCAATATCCCGGTTTTCCATCGCATGAATTAACAAAAATACACTTCGTATATTGATATAAACGGCAATCTTTCAGAATTAGTTGGTCCAATTTTCCTTAAATGACTTAATTCTGACTAGTGTAAAATTATATTTGTACCCACTTTAATAAACCATGGAGCTAAACGAACAACAACTTCAACGAAGACAAGCACTTGATAAGCTAAGGTCATTGGGTATCGATCCCTATCCAGCGGATGTATATCCAAAGGATTTTTCGAGTGTTGAAATTAGCAAAGAGTTTGATCGTAATCCAGATAAATTTCAGCAAATATCATTTGCTGGTCGAATGATGCGACGTAGGATTATGGGGAAGGCAAGTTTTGCTGAACTTCAAGATGAACAGGGGACTATTCAGGCCTATTTTAATCGTGACGAGCTTTGTCCTGAAGAGGACAAAACCATGTACAATGATGTCTTTAAAAAGATATTGGACATCGGCGATATTATCGGAGTAAAAGGGTTTGTTTTTAGAACTCAAACAGGAGAATTGTCTATTCACGTAAAGGAGTTGACAGTTTTGAGTAAATCATTAAACCCCCTTCCCATGCCCAAAGAGGTAGATGGAAAGGTGTATGATGCATTCACAGACCCAGAACAACGATATAGAAAGAGATATGTTGATTTGATTGTAAATCCTCAAGTTCGTGAGACTTTCATCAAGCGAACAAAGGCAGTATCAAGCATGCGTAACTTCCTAAACCAAAAAGGGTATATGGAAGTAGAAACACCCATTCTTCAAGCTATTCCTGGTGGAGCAGCAGCGAGACCATTTATTACTCATCACAATGCTCTTGATATTCCACTATATCTCAGAATCGCTAATGAGTTATACCTTAAGCGATTAATCGTGGGTGGTTTTGAGGGTGTGTACGAATTTGCCAAGGATTTCAGAAACGAGGGAATGGATCGCACTCATAATCCAGAATTCAGTCAAATGGAACTTTATGTCGCCTATAAAGACTATAAATGGATGATGGATACTACTGAGGCTATGTTTAAGCAGATTGCTCAAGATGTAAATGGTACTTCTGAGGTAGTTTTTGGGGAGCATACGATTGATTTTGGTAAACCATTCGAGCGATTAACCATTTTTGGTGCTATCGAAAAATATACGGGGATAGATATCAGTCAAATGACTGAAGAAGAGCTGTTCAAAACTGCTAAAGAATTGGGAGCTGAGGTAGAGGAAAGTATGGGCTCAGGAAAATTGATTGATGAAATATTTGGGGAAAAGGTAGAACATCTGCTTATCCAACCCACATTTATCATGGATTATCCAGTTAGCATGTCACCGTTGACTAAAAAACATCGCGACAATCCAAACTTAACCGAGCGATTTGAACTTATAGTTAATGGTAAAGAGATTGCCAATTGCTACAGTGAGTTAAATGATCCTATTGATCAACGTGAACGTTTTGAAGAGCAAGTGAAACTCATGGAACGTGGAGATGATGAGGCCATGTTTATTGATGAAGATTTTCTGATGGCTTTGGAATATGGTATGCCACCAACAGCAGGTATCGGTATTGGAATCGATCGATTAGTGATGTTACTAACCAATAATTCAAGTATCCAGGAAGTATTGTTTTTCCCTCAGATGAGACCTGAGAAGAAGGTGGACACTGTTAAACTTACAGACAATGAACAAGCGGTTAAGACGATTCTTTCTGAGAATGGAACACTTGAAATAAGTGATTTGAAAAGTAGAATAGAACTTAGCAACAAGCAATGGGATAAAACCCTCAAAGGATTAGCCAAACATGGTATCACACAAGTGACCAAAGAAGGGGATGTGGTCTCGGTAAGTTTGAAATAATATTCAATTAAAATGTGAATCGCAAATAGACTGCTAATTCAGCAGTTAGAACTACTTTAGATTGTCAGTTTTTTGTCAAAATGTAGCCTGTAATTTTACGCGTAGCTTGTTGTTGATGGGTAACAAATTTTTTTGATTTTTCCTTGACTTCGATGAGTTTTTGTTGGTTTTGAATGAGACCATTTATCATTTGAATCCAACGATCTTTGTGCGTTATGGCGAAACCAAAACCATGCTCAATGGCATCATGAGCTTCCGGGAATTTTTGAATTTTTGGTCCAAAACTGATGTGGTTGCCCCATACCGCAGGCTCAATGATATTATGTAAGGCACCATGAAATCCACCGCCAATCAAACTGAAATCAGCATAGCGATACAAACTAGATAGCATTCCAATTGTATCTAAAACTAACACCGATGTTTTTTCATCAAAATCACTATGGGTATAGCATTTGGGAGAATATGACTTGAAGACTTCGAGGATTTGATTGGTACGTTGAATGTCGTGTGGAGCTATAATGACAGCTAGGCGGTTAGGGTTAGTCTCTAGTAGTTTTTTTGTCAAGGCTTCTTCTTTTTTCCAGGATGAGCCAACGATGAGCAATTTTCTTTCGCCCTTGAAGTGATGGATATCGGGGTATTCTTTAGCTGTTTTTGATATATCTGCTACTCGATCGTAACGCGTATCCCCAACAAATACGCTGTTTTTGTTGATTTTCTTTAATAATTCATAACTGGTATTATCTGAGGTAAAGAGATATTCAAAATCACGAATGAGGTTAAGGTAGTTTTTCCCAAAAAACCTAAAAATGAAATGGTCGGCTTGAAAACGTCCATTAACCAAATAAAATTGGGTGCCTTTATTCATCCCATATCGAATAAAGTTGTGCCAGAAATCATATCGTATGAAAATGCCTTTTGATGGATTATAGTTGTCGTAAAATTCTTTTACATTTTTTGGGGTATCCAATCGAAGATACATTGTGCGTGAGGCATATGGTCCATTTTTTACTTGTTCATACCCACTTGGGCTGAAGAAGGTAATCAAAAGATCATTTAACGAATGCGATTTTAATAACTCATGGACCAAAGGGATAGCCATTTCATATTCTCCTAGCGAAGCACAATGAATCCAAAACGTTACGTTTCCTTTTGTGGGGATATTTGTTTTGGCTCTTGCAGCAATAAATCGTTTAACTTTTGGGGAGAAGATACCTGCAAGAGGGAGTAAAGAAGCAATGAACGAAATCGTGATATTATACAAGATTTTAAACATGTTTTACTAGTTGTAAAAGAACTCTTCGTCTTCTGCTTTTTTTGTGTAAATCGGTACAATTACACCAAATTTTAATGCAGTGGTGGTATCAAATCTTTTGTCTAACCCAGAATCATTGGTATTAAAATTCCACGTACGCCGACCTTCTGTGTATCCTTGATTAAATTCGATTCCT